>NZ_JAWHOP010000001.1:318064-318325 GCF_032586995.1 Pseudomonas syringae group sp. J248-6
ATGCGACGCGGAGCGCCGCACGATAGTCGGGATTATCGTTCCGCACGCTCCAGCGTGGGAATGCCGTTCGTGACGCTCCGCGTCAAAAATCTGCGCCGCGCCGCAACCTCAAGACCGGACGCAGATCGTCCAGAACTGCATGCGACGCGGAGCGCCGCACGATAGTCGGGATTATCGTTCCGCACGCTCCAGCGTGGGAATGCCGTTCGTGACGCTACGCGTCACAGATCTGCGCCGCGCCGCAACCTCAAGACCGGACGC
>NZ_JAWHOP010000001.1:318425-582636 GCF_032586995.1 Pseudomonas syringae group sp. J248-6
AGAGCGTCCAGAACTGCATGCGACGCGGAGCGCCGCACGATAGTTGGGATTATCGTTCCGCACGCTCCAGCGTGGGAATGCCGTTCGTGACGCTACGCGTCACAGATCTGCACCGCGCCGCAACCTCAAGACCGGACGCAGAGCGTCCAGAACTGCATGCGACGCGGAGCGCCGCACGATAGTTGGGATTATCGTTCCGCACGCTCCAGCGTGGGAGTGCCGTTCGTGATGCTCCGCGTCACAGATTTGCGCCGCGCCACGTGGGCAACGACAGTCGTCAAACGTTTAGGCACTCTCCGTTTGGCGAGCGCGATTTAGTGCAGCGAGGTCGCGAAAGGCAGCGCCCGGGTGCCCCGCTTCCAGGCGCGGTCCTTCGCCGAACAGTTTCTCGCGCAGGGTGCCTTTGGCATATTCGGTCTTGTAGACGCCGCGTTTCTGAAGTTCCGGCACCAGCAGGTCCACCGCATCGATGAACGTTTCATGGGTCAGCGCGTAGGCCAGGTTGAAGCCGTCCACGTCGGTTTCTTCAACCCACTCCTGGAGCAGGTCGGCCACGGTTTCCGGGCTGCCTACAAATAGCGGGCCGAAACCGCCGATACCGACCCAGTCGGCCAGCGCCTGCGGCGTCCACACCGTATTCGGGTCAGCAGTGGAAAAGGTCTCGACTGCCGACTGAATGGCGTTGGTGTGTACATGCCGAAGCGGCTCATCAGGCTTGAACTGGCTGAAGTCGATGCCGGTCCAGCCGGAAATCAACGCCATCGCGCCTTCATAACTGACCCAGCTTTTGTATTCTTCAAACTTGGCCTTGGCCTTGGCGTCCGTTTCACCAAGGATCACCGTCTGCAAGTTGAAAATCAGCACACTGGAGGGGTCACGACCGGCCTCGGCGGTGCGGCGACGGATATCGGCCACGGTCTTTTTCAGTAGAACCTTGGAAGGCGCGGCCACAAAAACGCATTCGGCGTGCTCGGCGGCGAACTGCTTGCCGCGGCTTGAAGCCCCAGCCTGATAGAGAACCGGCGTACGTTGCGGCGACGGCTCGCACAGGTGGATACCCGGTACCTGGAAGTGTTTGCCAACATGACGAATCTCGTGGATCTTGCCGGGGTCACTGAATACCCGACGCTCGCGATCACGCAGAATAGCGCCCTCCTCCCAACTGCCTTCCCAGAGTTTGTAACAAACCTCCAGATACTCCTCGGCATAGTCATAGCGCGCATCGTGCTCGGTAAGGGTTTTCTGCCCCAGGTTCTTCGCGCCGCTCTCCAGATACGACGTGACGATATTCCAGCCTGCGCGGCCCTTGGTCAGGTGATCGAGCGTCGACAGACGTCGGGCAAACGGATAAGGATGTTCGAACGACAGCGACGCTGTCAGGCCGAAGCCCAGATGCTCGGTCACCAGCGCCATGGGCGGAATAAGCTGCAACGGATCATTGACCGGCACCTGCGTGGCCTGGCGAATGGCCGCCTCACCGTTACCCCGATAAACATCGTAAATGCCCAGCACATCGGCAATGAACAAACCATCGAACTTGCCGCGCTCAAGAATTCTGGCCAGATCGGTCCAGTATTCCAGGTCCTTGTACTGCCAGGAGCGATCACGAGGATGAGCCCAGAGGCCAGGCGATTGATGGCCGACGCAGTTCATGTCGAAGGCATTGAGGCGAATCTGACGAGACATACACTTACTCCTGAAGCTGCGGCGGAACCACGCCATTGAGGCGTTGATTGCCGATAACCTGATAGTGCCAGCGCAGCGGTTCACGACCGGTCGGGGCGGGCAATGACGAGCGTTTGCCGGTCAATTCGTACTTAATATTGCCCACCGCCTGCAATGCATCAGCACTGGCGATGACCGCCTCACTGCTGGCGACAAGGCGCTGCTCGGACGAGCCATCCAGCCTCTGGGCGCGCTCAAGCAGCGCGGCAGCAACCTCCAGACGAATCTGCAGGTCTCCGACTTTGCTGATCACATAGGGGTCATCGACAATGCGTTGCAGGTCACTGAGCGGCCACGGCTGAGCGTGCTCACGCAGGTAATCGAGGGTGTCTTGCAAGCCTTCGCGCGCCTGACCAAGGTCTTCGGCGGCGACCTTCAGTTGTGCGGTAATAGCGGGATGCGTCATGGGCGTACTCCTTGATCAGTTCCAGGCATGGCGTGGCGGTGCAATGCCGTTGAGCACCTGATTGCCGATCAGGTGGTATTTCCAGCGCGCCGGGTCATGCAGCGTGTGGGTCCGCGCGTTGCGCCAGTAACGGTCCAGATTGAGTTTGCCCAGCACCGAGCGGGTGCCGGCCAGTTCGAACAGCTGGCTACTGGCGAGCAAAGCGATCTGTGTCGACAGCACCTTGGCCTGCGCGACGATTACCGAGGCCTGCGCGACGCTGGCTTCACTGGGTTCGGCCAAGGCATGGTCAATGGCCTGCCCGGCCTTGGCGAGAATCGCGTCGGTGCCATGCAGCCGCCACTGCAAGTCGCCGATGGTGGCGATGCTGAACGGGTCCTGCCAGCCGAAATCCTGCTTGCTGTCGATCCAGGGCCGCGCCAGCCGCGCGTGCTTGAGGGTTTCTTCGAATGCGCCATGCGCGATGCCGGTGTCCACCGCCGCCTGAATGATCTGCGAAATCGGCCCGTCGGCAGTCGGCTCATCGAATGCCCGGTGCGCAGGGATCACCGCGCTCGACGGCACGCGGACGGCGTTCAGGGTTGCCCCGCCGCTGGCGGTGGTGCGCTGGCCGAAGCCGTCCCAGTTGTCGATGATGGTCAGGCCCGGATTATCGCGCTCGACGAATGCAATGAAAGCCTGATTCTTCTCGTTGACCCCCGCCACTGGCACGATGTGCGCGAACAGCGCGCCGGTGCAGTAAAACTTTTCACCGTCCAGCACCGCGTGCTCGCCATCGAAGCGGATACGGGTCTGGAAGGCTCCGGCGTTCTTGCTTTTCGACTCGGAGAACGCATTGCCGAAGCGGTAACCGGCCAGTGCCTTGCCGAAATAGTGGCGCTTCTGCTCCTCGGTGCCGGTCTGCAGCAGGATATCGAGCACGCCCAGATGGTTCTGCGGGATCTGCCCGAGCGAAGAGTCGGCGGCAGAAATGATCTTGATCACTTGCGCAACAGTGACGTAGGAAACGCCTGCACCGCCATAGGCTTTGGGCACGGTAATGGCCCACAGTCCGCTGGCGGAAAACTCATCCAGCTCGGCGACCGGCAGACGGCGTTCGCGATCACGCAGCGACGCTTCCTCGGCAAACCGGCTGGCCAGTGCTGTGGCGACTTCGATGGCTTCGGCATCGGAAGCGATGACATGTGCTCTGGGCGGTGCTGCAGGTGGAATTGAGAGTGGGTTACTCATGGGCTGGCTCCTGCTCGTTGGCGACAGGTTGAAAACACTCAACACGCTTGACCTTGAACAGTGCACAGCCCGTGCCGTAAATTATTTTTCTTTTAAAACAGTCGCTTGCATTAGATTTAAGATTCTCGGCGGTGCCCCGCAGAACAAAATGTCCGAACACTGTTGCTGGGCGAACAGCGGGGATTCACGCTTGGGTCGCCGTGCCCAGATAGAAGTTCTGGATATCGTCACTCCCGGCCAGTTCCTGCGCAGTCCCTGAGCCCACCACCCGGCCGTTCTCCAGCACATAACCGAAGTGCGCGTATTCCAGGGTCAGATTGATATTCTGCTCGGCCACCAGCAGGCTCAGCCCCGCCTCGCGATTGAGCCGCGCCAGCGTGTCAAAAATTTCCTCGACTACCTGCGGAGCGAGGCCCATGGAAGGCTCGTCGAGCAGCAGTAAACGAGGCTGGGACATCAATGCCCGGCCGATGGCGACCATCTGCTGTTCACCGCCCGAGGTATAGCCGGTCAGCCGTTTACGCAGCAGGCGCAGCCTGGGGAAGTAGCTGTAGACCCTCTCCAGCCTGGCCTTGATTTCGGCCCGTGATGGTCGCGACACAAAAGCGCCGATCAGCAGGTTCTGCTCGACACTCAAGTGGGTGAAGCAGTGTCGACCTTCCAGCACCTGCGCCAGACCGTTTTTGACCAGTGCCGAAGGATCGGAATGGGTGATTGGCAGGCCCTGGTAGTGAATCCGGCCACTGACCACCTCGCCCCGCTCGGCACGCACCAGTCTGGAAATGGCCTTGAGCGTAGTGCTTTTGCCCGCGCCATTGGCCCCCAGCAAAGCCACGATCTGGCCCTGCCGAACCTGCAGACTGATCCCGCGTAACGCGAGGATGGATTGCTCGTAGAACACCTCGACCTGCTCCACCGACAGAATGGTTTCGGCAGCGGGCGCAGCATGCGGGATCAGGCTCATCGGGTTTACTGCTCCTTGCTGCAATCGCGCGGGGTAATGCCTTTTTCCTTGGCGTACTGCGCAGCCGATGCCTCGATGATAGGCCGCAACAAGGCACGATCAGCCTGTATCCAGTCGCTGATCAGGTTCCAGCGCTGGCCGTCCCATTGCTGAAAGCGCACCGCACCACCGCCTTCGTGGTCAGCGCACGACAGCTTCAATGGCTGTACCAGCCCTTTGGCACCCAGCGCCTGCAAGCGTGCGTCGTCAAGGTTCAAATGCTCGAACCCCCAGCGCACCTGCTCGCCAGTCAGTGGCTTATTGCCGAATCGGGCCTGTGCAATGCGCAGCGCTTCGACATTGAGGATGCCGTTCACCACACCCAGGTTGTAATACACGGTGCCAAAACGTTTGGGGTCGGCCAGGTTGCCTTGGCCCTTGTCGAGCACCGCCGTCTTGATGCCTTGCAGCACCGGGAAGTCGGTCCCGGAGGGGTGCGTGGTGATAGAAATGAAGCCCTTGGCGGCTGCCCCTGCGGGAATCACGTCTTCCTCGGAATTGCTCCAGATGTTGCCAATGATGTGATCCACCGGAAAGCCAACCTTCTGCGCCGACTTCAGCGCCACCGGATTCATCACCCCCCAACCACGCAGGATCACCCAGTCGGGCTTGAGGCGACGAATGTTCAGCCATTGCGATTGCTGTTCGTTACCGGGGTGCGGCACTTCAAGGGTGGTCAGCTCGAAGCCGTAATTTTTTGCCAGGGTTTCCAGTACACCATTGGTTTCCTTGCCATACGGCGAGCCGTGATACAGCACAGCGATTTTCTTGCCCTTGAGCGACGCCAGGCCGCCTTCACGCTGACCGATGTAATTGACGATGGCCGACACTTCGGAGTACGGGTTCAACTGCAGCGGAAACACATAGGGAAAGACACTGCCGTCTGTGGAATCCGTGCGTCCGTGGTTGATGGTGATCAGCGGAAGTTTGTCGGCAGTAGAGCGCTCCAGCGTGGCGTAGGCGATGCCGACGGAAAGCGGATTGGTCGCCGCAGCCGGCGCACCGTTAAGCCCGCCTTTGAGACGCTCGTAGCACTCGACGCCCTTCTCCACCACGTATTCGGTTTCGCACTCCGACCAGGTCAACTTGACGCCATTGACCCCACCGTTGGCATTGACGTATTGCAGGTAGTCGATGAAACCACCGAAAAACCCGGTGCCGCCCGCAGCATAAGGGCCTACCCGGTAGCTCTGCAGCGGGAAATACTGCTCGTTGGCAGCCTGTGCCGTGGTAGCCAGACCACACCCCAGCAGGGCCATACCGAGGGCCAGACGCAACAGGGATTTTCGGTGTTTCATAGGCGCATTCCTTGAGGTACACGAGGTTTTTGTGGGTGAGTAACCAGTCAATAGCGCAGCGGCCAGACGCGTGCGCGCTGACGAAAGCGCAGCCAGAGACGCGCCAGCCCTTCGGGCTCCTTAATCAGAAAAGCGATGATCAAGGCGCCGAAAAGCATTTTCTGAATGTTTTCCAGTTGCCCGGAATCGATCAGGCCGACCGGCAGCAAGGCGCTTAGGTTGCCGAGCAGAATCGGGAACAGCACGATGAACGCCGCCCCAAGGAAGTTGCCTTGCACGCTGCCCAACCCGCCGATAATGATGATGAACAGAATCTGGAATGACCGGTTCAGGTCAAAACCATGCGGCTCGACCGTGCCCAGATAAGCGAACGCCCACAGCGAGCCAGCGACGCCCAGATAGAAACCACTGATGGCGAATGCCAGAAGTTTGGCCTTGAACAGGCGAATGCCGATCACCGCAGCAGCGGTGTCCATATCGCGCACGGCCATCCAGTTGCGGCCCAGCTCCCCGCGCAGCAAATTTCTCGCCAGCCAGAAAAGCAGCACTACTAGCCCAAGCGTCAACAGGTAGCGGCCTTGCGGCGAGCTGAAATTCACCCCGGCGATGATCAGTGGCGGCGAGGTGATCACGCCCGACGCATTGTCGTTGGTGAACCAGCTGAAGCGGGTCAACACCCACTCGACCACAAACTGTGCGGCGAGTGTCGAAACCAGCAGGTAGAAGCCCTTGATCCGCAGGCTCGGCAGCCCGAACAGCAACGCCACCAGCGCAGACACCAGCCCACCCAGCGCGAAACCGAGCAGCAACGGCATGCCCGGCACGCGCAGTTGCAGGTTATAAGCAGCGAAAGCACCCACCGCCATGAACGCAGCCGAGCCCAGCGATAACTGCCCTGCGTAACCGGTCAACAGGTTCAGCCCCAGCCCCGCCAGCGACAGCACCAGAAACGGAATCAGGATCGCGCTGAACCAGTAATCGTTACCCAGCAACGGCACTGCGATAAAAGCGAATACCAACAGGCTCCACAGCCCGATGCGGTCCTGGCGCAGACGAAACACCCGGCGTTCATCCGCGTAGCTACTCGCCAGTTGTCCGGTTTCTCGATAAAGCATGGCATTGATCCTTGATGAAAGTCAGACGCGCTCTATCGCCCGCTCGCCGAACAGGCCGGCAGGGCGAACCAGCAGAAACAACAGCGCCAGCACATACGGCACCCAGTTTTCGATACCGCTGCCGATGATCGGCCCCAGGTAAATCTCGGCCAGCTTCTCGGCTGCGCCGATGATCAGACCGCCGACAATCGCGCCGCCAATCGAGGAAAAACCGCCAATGATCAACACCGGCAGCGCCTTAAGCACCACCAGTGACAGGGAAAACTGCACCCCCAGCCGCGCCCCCCAGAGCAGCCCGGCCACCAGTCCGACAAACCCGGCCACGGCCCAGACCACCGCCCAGATGCGTGGCAAACGGATACCCACGGCCAGCGAGGCCAATGGGTCGTCCGCCACTGCACGCAACGACAGACCGATACGAGTACGGTTGAACAGCAACGACAGGGCAATCACCAGCGCCGCAGCCGTGCCCGCCGCGAACAGGTCGAACTGCGAGAGCAACATGCCGCGAATTTCCAGTGGCTCGTCAGGGATGCCCAGCTCAAGGCCGTGAACCTGCGCCCCCCACAGCGCCTGGGCCAGGCCTTCGATCATGTACGACAGGCCAAGGGTGGCCATGAACAGAATGATCGGTGGACGATTGACCAGTGGGCGCAGAACCATTCTTTCGATCAACAGCGCCAGCACCACCATGCTGGCCAGCGTTGCCAGAAACGCCCAGAAAAATGGCACACCCCGCTCCAGCAGGCTGACAAACGTCAGCGCCGCGAACAGCACCATCGCGCCCTGAGCGAAGTTGAACACCCCCGACGCCTTGTAGATCAGCACAAACCCAATCGCCACCAGCGAGTACATGACACCTGCCAACAGCCCGCCGATCAGCACTTCAAAGAAGAATTCCATGGTTTATGGTTTCCCGACCGAAGACGAACGACGCGTGCCGAGATACGCAGCGATTACCTGAGGGTTGGCGCGAACCTGCGCGGGTGTGCCGTCCCCGATCTTGCGACCGTAATCCAGCACCACCACATGGTTGCTGAGGCCCATCACCACACCGATGTCGTGCTCGATCAGCACCACAGTGACGCCCAGCTCACGATTGATATCGCGGATGAACTGACTCATCTCGTGCTTTTCTTCGGCATTCATTCCGGCCATCGGCTCGTCCAGCAACAGCAGGCGCGGTTCCGCCGCCAGGGCGCGGGCCAGTTCGACACGTTTTTGCAGGCCATAGGAAAGTTTGCCCACCAATGCATGGCGCCACGGGTGGATGCGCAGAAACTCAATCACCCGCTCGGCATGCCGGCGTTGTTCGTCGTCTTCGGCAGGTGCCCGACCGATGCGCAGCATCTGCTCAAGCCAGGTACTGCGCCGTTTGAGATTGCGCCCGGTCAACACGTTGTCCAGCACACTCATGCCCTTGAACAAGGCGATATTCTGAAAAGTACGGGCTATACCGCCCTCGGCCGCCTGGTGCGGACGCATCCGGCGGCGCGTCTGGCCGGCATAAGTGATGGAGCCGCTTTGCGCCTGATACACGCCATTGATGACGTTGAGCAGCGAACTCTTGCCCGCACCATTGGGGCCTATCAATGCGCAGATCTCGCCTGTAGCCACCGAGAAACTGATTGAGGTAACAGCTTTAACCCCTTTGAAAGATAAGGAAATATCTTCAAGTTCCAACAGCGCCACAGGCGCCAGCGCATTCAAGACGGCACACCCAGTAGTGCTGGCGTATGCGGCATATCATCTGCCGGTTCTTGTGGCTGACTGGTTTGGCTCGCTGCCCCCAACCTGATTGGCCTGATACCCAGCGCCGTAAAAAACGCTTCGCTCTGTGGCGTCAGCGCATCGCCTGCCAGCAATGGTTTAGCCAGCCGACTCATGCCCAACACGTCCAGCAGCGGGCGGCGAATCAACCAATAACCCAGCCAGCGCCGCACGGCACCCGGAGCAGGAGCCATCGCCCATTGATAAAGCCGGTGGCTGATGCTGCCTGGTAGCGGCAAGCGCTCCCTGACCCAGAGTTCCAGACGTGCGTAGGACTCGCGAGTGCCCAGCACCAGGGTGGGCCCCAGTTCGCGACGGTCGTTGTCGCGAGTGCCAAGGGCCTCGGGAAAATTCAGGCAAAACCCGGCAACCAGCCAGGGTGCCAACATATAGCGCGCCTGCCCGCTGGCGGCAAACACTCTGGCGGCCAATGCCTGATCCTGGCTGGAAAGCGCATGCCTTTGCGCCAATTGCCTTGCGTCCGAAAGCAGAACTGCATGACTCAACTGCAGGTCCGGCTGCCAGTCGACAGCGGGAAAAACAAAGGCCGCAGCCTGGCTCTGGCGCGGATCGGCAACGTTGCCAGCCGATCCGTTCAGCAGTCGGGCATAGTCGATCACCCCGCTGTCATCAGCCTCAATCAGGCCGCGCTTGTCCAGCAACACGACGATGCCCGGTGAGGCGACGCGCACCTGGAGAAGCGCTTCCAGCCCGTCGACCACTGCAAACTCCGGGGACTGGCCTGCCAGCCATGCGCGGTTATCCAGCGCCGGGTCGAGCAGGCTGACGCTGCCCCCAAGCCAGTGCGCCGCCAGCGTCAACAACAACGCTTCGGCTCGCGCCTCGCTGATAATGAACAGCCTGTCGGCCGGGCCGAACCCGACGCCCTTCAAGGCAGCAGCCAAGCTTCTGACGTCAATGGCCAGCTCGCCCCAGCTACGTTTCTGCCAGATACCGAATTGCTTGTAACGCAAGGCCGTCTGTTCAGGGCGGCTTTGAGCCTGCTGTAGCAGCGCCTGGGGCAATGAGTCGCACATGTTGCGCTTCCGTCGATAAAGAATCGATGAAGCCATAGCAGCGAGCGTGCCAGTCTAACAACCTTATTAATATCAATAGGTTGCAACGCCTGAATGAGTTTTATCACTGTGCGGTTTGCAGACAAGCTGTTGCGCGGCTGTTGCCCGGACAACAGATGAATCCACCAATTAAAATAAAATCTATAAAAATCAGATAGTTATATTCAGGCATAAAGCATGCAGAGATCTGCACGAACCCACCCGGCCCATGTGCCGATCTCTTCGCGTTCAGGAGTACCGCATGACTCAATCAACCGGCTCAAACCCTCTCTCGCTGGGCACCGATTACGAAACTCTGGCCAACCGGTTCCGGCCGATTTTCCGCGAGATCGGCGCTGGCAACGTCGAGCGCGAGAAAGCCCGCGCCCTGCCCTATGAACCGATTGCCTGGTTGAAGAAAGCCGGTTTCGGCGCTGTGCGGGTACCCGTCGAATACGGCGGTGCGGGTGCTTCGGTCAGCCAGCTGTTTCAACTGCTGATAGAACTGGCCGAAGCCGACTCGAACATTCCGCAAGCCTTGCGAGCGCATTTCGCCTTTGTCGAAGACCGCTTGAATGCACCACCCGGCGCCGACCGGGACACATGGTTTGCACGCTTCGTGGCTGGGGATCTGGTCGGCAACGGCTGGACCGAGGTAGGGGCAGTGAAAATCGGCGATGTGATAACCAAAGTCAGCCCTCAAGGCGATGGCTTCGTGCTTAACGGCACCAAGTTTTACAGCACCGGCAGCATTTTCGCCGACTGGATCGACGTCTACGCCCAGCGCGCCGACACTGGAACCGATGTGATTGCGGTGGTGGATGCCAGGCACGCAGGCGTTCGTCACAGTGACGACTGGGACGGGTTTGGCCAGCGCACCACCGGCAGTGGCACCTCGGTGTACGACAATGTGCCGCTGCCTGCCACACATGTCATTCCGTTCGAGCAGCGTTTCAAATACCAGACGGCGTTCTATCAGCTGGTGCTGCTGGCGGTGCTGGCAGGTATTGGCCGAGCCGTCGAACGCGACATCGCGCATGAAGTGCGCGACCGCAAGCGCATCTTCAGCCACGGCAATGCGGGCAGCGTCAGCCAGGACTCACAGGTGCAGCAAGTGGTCGGGCAGATCTCCTCTCAGGTCTACGCCGCCGAAGCGGCCACCCTGCGTTCTGCCGAGCCTTTGCAACGCGCTTATGTGGCACGCTTCGGTAATAATCCACAGCAGGAAAAAGACGCCAACATTGCCGCGGAAATCGAGACGGCCAAGGCGCAGGTCATTGTGTCGGAACTGGTGCTGCGCTCTGCCACCGAGCTGTTCAATGCGCTGGGCGCGTCAGGCGTCAGCGTCAACAAGGCGCTGGATCGCCACTGGCGTAATGCTCGCACAGCGGCATCGCACAATCCGCTGATCTACAAGGCGCGCATTGTCGGTGACTGGCGCATCAATGGTACCGAGCCGCCTTTTGTCTGGCAGATCGGCAGCGGTACCGGCAAAGCCTGAGGCGTAAGGTTACGCCGCGTTACGCAACAGGTGGCGACTGGCAAAGCTGAACGCCAGCACCAGAAAGATCAGCACCCCGGTCGCCACCTGCTGCCAATAGAAGTTCCAGCCGATCAACAACAAACCATTGGCGATGACGTTGATGAACAGCACGCCCAATAACGTCCCGACAATGTTGGCACGCCCATGGCGACTCAGCGTCGTGCCGATGAACACCGCGCCAATGGCGTTGATCAGGTAGGCATTGCCCGACATCGGCACGTAGGCGTTGACCGTGGAGCTGAGCAGGATACCGGCGACCGCGCAGGCCAGAGCGCTGGCGACAAACACCTGTACGGCGATGCGCCGGGTAGAAAGCCCCGAGTAATACGCCAGCTGCGGCTGCGTCCCCAGCGCAAGCATTTCCCGCCCCAAACGGCCACGCGCCAGCACCAGCCCGTAAAACCCTGCCAGCACCCCGACCACCACCAGAGGCAATGGCACGCCCAGAATCAGTACACCGCTAATGCCCGGCAACGCGCCCTGAGCGATGTAGATAGGTTGACCACCGTCGGATAACAGCTGCTGCACGCTGGTGCCGATAAACAATGTACCCAGCGTCGCCAGAAACGGCGAAATACGCAGCCCGGCGATCAGCGTCGCATTGAACGCGCCCGCCGCGCCGCCTGCCAACAAGGCCACCGCGATGGCCGCGCCCAGACCGTGGCCGCCATTGAGCGTGACGACAAAGCCGAGGCTGGCAAAGTCCAGCGCCGTTCCCACCGACAGATCGATGCCGCCGGCAGCAACTGCCCAAGTCATGCCAACGGCCACAATGGCCAGCAACACAAAATTGTTCAGCACCAGGCTCGACAGGTTGCCCCAGCTCAGAAATCCCGGTGCATTGATGGCGAAAAACAGCAGGATGATCAATACCAACAGCGGCAGGACCGCAGGCAACAGGCGCGGCAGGAATTTCACCAGTGTTGAAGAAGTGTTCAGGGTCAGCGTATTCATTGTTCACCCTCCCGGCGGCCCAGCGCCCCGGAAAATGCCACCACCAGCAGGATCAGCACGCCTTGAACGCCATTGACCCAGAAATTGGAGATGTTCAGCAATTGAAAGCCATTGATCAGAAAACCCAGCAGCAACGTCGCCAGCAAGGTGCCAGGAATGTTGGCGGTCAGGCGCCGCGAGAACACCACACCGAGAAAGGCAATCGCCACCACTGACAGCAGCATGTCGCCGGAGCCGGTGGTGCTGCCACTGAAAAATGCAGCAGAGCAGAACGCCGCAATGGCGGCGCAGCCACCGGCAATCAGGTAGCTGGCGAACACATGGCCCTGCAGATTCAGGCCGGCAGCAGTTGCCGCTTGCGGGTATTCACCGATGGCATACAGGCGCAGGCCAAACGCTCTGTGCTGAATCAGCAGCCACAACAGCGCTGCGACACTCAGCAACACCCACGCCAGCGCCGGAATGCCCAGCCAGACGCCGGAAGCCAGACTGTCCAGCAGCGCGGAATCGGTAGCCAGTACGGTGTTCTGGGTCAGCACCAGCTCCAGACCTGCAATCAAATTCATGCTCGCAAGTGTCGCCAGCAACGGCGGCAAGCGTAAAAACACCACTGCCAGACCATTGAGCGCGCCAACCAGCAGACCACAGGCGAGCGTCAAACCAATCGCTTGCCAGGCGTCGAAACCGGCGTTGTTCAGACTGCTGTAAACGGCTGCGCACAGACCGAGATTGGCCGCCAGCGACAGGTCCAGCCCGCCGCTGACAACGTTGGAGCCACCGCCGATAACCACACATGTCAGGCCCAGCGCCAATATGCCCAGCACGGCTGACTGGGCGAACACGTTGCTGATGTTGCCGATGCTGAGAAAGTTGGGCGCGCTGACCGCAAAGCCCAGCAGTATCGCCAGAAATACCAGCAACGAACCGCGCTGTGCCAGCCGCACCAGCCAGCGTTGCGAGGGATCGCCGACCTGAATGACTGATGTTTCAAGCGTGGACATGGCGGGTCTCCTGGAGAGTATGTTTACCGTCATGACGGCTTTCGCTGGCACCGGTGGCGCAGGCCAGCAACTGGTCACTGTCGGTGCTCGACGAATCGAATTCGCCCGCAATACGCCCCCTGTGCAGCACCACAATGCGCTGGGTGATGCCGATCAGTTCCGGCAGGTCCGACGACAGCACCAGCACTGCTGCACCGCCTTCAGCCAGCCGGGCAATCAGCCGGTAGATTTCCACCTTGGCACCAATGTCGACACCCACACTGGGCTCATCCAGCAGGTACAACGTCGAGTGTCGACTCAGCCACTTGGCCAGGGCGACCTTTTGCTGGTTGCCACCGCTGAGCAATTGAACCGCCGCATCATGGCCTGAGGTCTTGATCGCCAGTTCACCGATCAGGCGCTGGCTTTCCCTTGACTGCGCAGCACCGTCGAGCAATCCCCAGCGGCTGAAGCGCCCGAGGCTGGCCAGGGTAATGTTCTCCAGCACCGAAAGCGCTGGCGCTACGCCATGCGTGCGGCGCTCTTCGGGGACCAGCGCGATACCGTTGCGCACCGCATCACGAGGGGATTTCAGGCGCAACGGCTGACCATTCAACAGCACGTCGCCACGATCCGGCTTGAGCAGCCCGAACAGGCTCTTGAGCAATTCCTTGGCACCCGAGCCGACCAGCCCGGTCAGGCCCACCACTTCGCCACTTCGCACGCTCAGGTCAACGCCGTTGTAAAAGCGTCCTGCTCCCAGCCCGTTCAATTGAAGCACTGGCGGGCCGGGCTGCGTCTGCGCCCGGAAATATTGCTCACCCACGTCACGATTGACCATCAGCCGGGCGATCTGCGCGGTGCTGACAAGCGCGGGATCAACCACCGCCACATCGCGTCCATTGCGCAGCACGGTGACCTGATCACACAACGATTCGATTTCCTGCAGGTAGTGGGAGATGTACACAATGGTCAGACCGTCATCGCGCAAGCGCCGGACAATCGCCAACAACCGGTCCACCTCCTGTTTGACCAGTGACACACTCGGCTCGTCGAACACCAGCACCTGCGGTTTGGCCAGCAGTGCGCGAGTGATCTGCAATATCTGTCGCTGCGCGCTGTCCAGATCGCGTACCAGCGCCCCGCTCGGCAGGCGCATGGCAAAATAATCATCCAGCAACCGGGCCGCTTCGCGCTCCTGAGCGCGTCGATCGACGAACAGACCGCGTTTGATTTCCTGCCCGAAAAACAACGCCTCGCCGACGCTGAAGCTGCCCGGCAGCAAGCGCTCCTGATGAATGAAATGCACGCCCGCGGCTTCAATCTGGCGCGGCGTAAAGCTGTCGAACTGCTGGCCATGAATACTCAAGCTGCCCGCATCGGCGCGATGAATACCGGCGAGGACCTTGATCAGGGTTGACTTGCCTGCGCCGTTTTCGCCAACCAGCCCATGAATCGTTCCGGCCTCGACCCGCAGGTTGACCCCATCCAGTGCCTGAGTGGCACCAAAGCGCTTACTGATGCCCTGCAAGTGCAAGGCCGCCGTTGCCCTCGTAACGTCTGCAATCGCTGCTCTCATGGTCGATCTCCTGCGTCAGTTATCACCCCTGAGTTCCTGCACTTGCGGCAGGTTGGCGGCCGTGGTCAGCAAGGTCGGCACCTGAGTCTCTTTGGGCAGGTCGCGTTGCCCGGCCAGGTAGCGAGCGACGTTCTGCACCGCGGTCTTGCCGATCAGGGCCGGCTGCTGCGCAACCACCGCACCAATCGGCGAGTTCTCACGGCGCATCAGCTCAAGCACTTCCGGGGTGCCGTCGACGCCATAGGTCTTGATTTCAGTTCTTCCGGCGTCGATCAGTGCCTTGCTGGCACCCAGCTGGGGAATGTCCCAGGCCGCCCAGATCGCCGAAACACTGCCTTTGGGATACTTGTTAAGCAGTGCCGAGACTTGTGAGTAAGCGTCTTGAACCGTGTTGGGAATGACGTCACGCAACTCCGGCTCGATGATTTTCAGTTCCGGATGATCCTTGAGCGCCAACTTGAGCTGGTCGTAACGAATGGCACACACCGGCACACCATAAAAGCCGTTGAATACCAGCACGTTGCCCTTGCCACCCGCGTCTTTGATCAGTTGCCCGGCCAGTGCCTTGCCGGTGGCAATATTGTCCGAGGTGGTGTTGTTGAGGCTGTATTGCGAAGGTGCATCGATGGTGAATAGTGGAATCCCCGCCTTGCTGATGCGCTTGAGCCAGGGGTCGATAACGCTGAGTGTGCCCAGGGTCTGAATCACCGCGTCGGGTTTTTGCGTAACCACGGTCTGCAGTTGATTGACCAGGTTCTTGTCGTTGCGACCTGCATCAAGCGTTATAGGCGTGCCGCCCAGGCGCTTGACCTCATCCACCTGCGCCTGAAACGTCTTGATATCGAAGTAGTGACTGGTACCGGTCATGCTGATCGCGATGCGCTTGCCCGCCAGCGAAGGTACATCGCTGTCATCGGCATATGCCGTCGCGACAAGGCTGGTGGCCAACACGGTCAGCGCCAGGGCGCGCCCTAATGCACGCAGGCGGGTTGGCTTATAAATCGGGACGGCATCAGGCATTCGGGTGGCTCCGCTGGCTCAGGAAAACAATCCTGATCAGCAGTGCACAGGTCATGCCCAAAGCCCTGCGGTTACGCTGGCAACGGCGCAGAGCCTGGCTTGCAGGCTATTGCGCCGAATTGCGTCTAGGCTGATAGCCGACGCTTCAGGCCCAAGGCGGCGAACACATTGTCGATTCGCTGTTGTCCGGGCAACAGCAAGGTCATGCCTGACTGCTTAGCCAAGCTTGAACTGCCTAAGGGTAGTAGTCAGATCACTCGCCAGTTCGGCCAGCGACTGACTGGCACTGCCGGTCTGGCCGGTGCGCACTGCCGACTGCGCCGACAAGTCACGGATTCGTACCAGGTTGCGATCCACTTCGCGCGCGACCAGCGCCTGCTCCTCAGAAGCGCTGGCGATCACCGTATTTCGCTCATCGATGACCATGACCGAACTGGCGATACTGGCCAGCACGGCGTTGGCCGACTCGGCCTGCTGTTTGGTACGTTGGGCCTGCTCGGTACTGACTTCAAGCGCCACCAGCGTGCTCTTGGTGCCCTGCTGGATGTGCCCGATCATGGTCTCGATCTCACGGGTCGACTCGCTGGTGCGATGAGCCAGCGCGCGAACTTCGTCCGCAACTACGGCAAAACCCCGCCCGGCATCGCCAGCCCGTGCCGCCTCGATGGCGGCATTGAGGGCCAGCAGGTTGGTTTGCTCGGAGACTGCGCGAATAACATCCAGGACCTTGGTGATATCCAGCGTGCGGGTTGCCAGCGCCTGCGCCTCGACCGACGCGGTGCTGACATTGCGGGTCAGTTCAAGGATCGACTGAACGGTTTGATTGAGCTCTTCCTGACCTTCGCGGGCCGACACCGAAGAGGCTTTGGATTCTTCCGAGGTGGCCACCGCATTTCGCGCTACTTCGTCGACCGCCTGGCTCATCTCGGTAACGGCGGTGGCGGCCATTTCTATCTCGCTGTTCTGCACCACAAGGTCAGCGTTGCTGTTGACCATCAGCACACTCATTTGCTCTGTGGCCGAGGCCAATTGGTGAGCGGCATCGCCCACCTGGGTCAGGGTCTGGCTCAGATTGCCGCGCATGCGCTCCATCGATTGCAGCAAAAGGGCCGCTTCATCAGTGCCCTCACGGTTGATTGCGCTGGGGCGCAGGTCGCCCGCAGCAATGGTTTCCGAGCTATGCAGCGCCTGACTGATCGGCACTGCCAGACTTTTGGTCAGGCGCCAGGCGAGCAATACGGTCAGCAACACCGTCAGAAACATAACCCCCTGAGTGACGATCAGGGCGTTTTCATACACCGACGTCGCTGCAGCGCTGGATTCGGCTTCGGAGTCATCATTGATCTTTTCCAGCTTGCCAAGGGCGGCTTCGATACTTTCCGCCATGGCCTTCATCTCGCCCCAGACGAGCGCCCTTCCGGCCTCTGCCTGATTCTCGTTGATCAGCGTATAGACCTTTTCGGCATGCTCGATGTAGCCCTGATAAGTGCTCTTCAGACCCTCTACGAGCGCGCGCTCTTCATCATCGGTGATCAGCGGGTCGTAGGCCTCTACGGCCTTTTGGAAACCGGCCTTTCTTTCAAGGAACTCGTTGTGAGCCTGAGCTACCTGCGCAAGATCATGCGTGGCAAGCATTTTGGCCACGGTGGTGCGGGTTTTCTCGACCGCCAGGGCAATATCGTCACCCAACGCAATCCCTGGAAGCGCGTCGTTTTCGATTTCAAGCGATTGCTCACGAATACCGTGCAATTGCTGAATGCTAAAAATACCAAGCCCGAACACCAGCACCACCATCAACGCAAAGCAGGCGGAGGTCCGCGCGGCTATTTTCAGCTGTCTCAGCATGTTCAATCCCCTTCCCGTGGCTGACGAATAAATTAGCACCGTCATTTCTATCGGCTGATCGAGAAAAAGAATGAAGAACGTCGAATCAGAGCCGTGCCACTGCTATTCAGGGCCCACTTCAAGGAAACCTTATGGTAGGTTTCGCGACGCTCGATAACCACGAGATGACGGGTCTTTTCAACCTTCAGACTGACTTACTGGAGTTGCCATGAAACATTATTACGCTGCCGCATTACTTGCCCTTGCACTGCCCGGTGCTGCTCACGCTGGCGACGCGCTGGTCAGCTACCCCGCTATCGTCCAGGCGTTGAACACCGGAGAGTCGGTCGCTGTGGCGATTGATCTTGGGCAATGCAAGTCTTCGGTCGCGGGTGCCGAGCCGTCCAAAACCAAAGGCGGCAAACGCATCGATGCCTACCGCATCACTCCCGACGGCACCCTAGCGTTCTCGGACAGCCACTTCACCCTCGATCGCGATAACAAGCCCATCGAGCAGTTCATTCGCTACCAGATACGCTCTAATGGCAGTGCCGTATTCAGCATGACGACGCTGAGTGTTCCCGGCTACCAGCAGGTCGGCAATCCGGTGAGTTATGAATGCGCGATCGGCAAAGGACTAAGCTTTTTTGCCAGCCAGTAACGGTCACGCCACAACAAAAGGAACCAGACATATATCCGGCGTGGGCGACAGACCGTCCTCACGCCCTTGAAAGTAACGCTTGAATTGCTTATTGGTGGACAATTTCGAGCACTTCAAACCCGACTGATAAACTGAGAATGGTTGAACCTAGCCTGCGCGCAAGCCGCCCTGTCAGACTGACCAGTCTCTGGTTATATACATAACCAGCAAAAATGATTTAAACGCCATTACTCCGACCCGCCAAGTGTCAGCGACAAGGTTTATACCTTGATAACACATTTGACACTTGCTTTCACACCCACGCGTTTCTTTGAAGGCTCTCTATATCTCGTTAACCTGATAAATACTGACACGCAGGCGGTCATCCCCGGCTTTTATATTTAATCTGCCGACGTACAGGTTTCTCTGCAGGTAATCATGAGCGCCGGAAGGAACGCTGAACTGTTTGCTGCACGTGCACCGACAGCGCGATTCGGCGAATGGCGCGCGGTCCGTTTCATCGAAGGCCACGAGCCCTTCTCCGACGACATCTATCTTTATTCCGTCGTCAGTCAGCAAGGTGTAGTACAGGCTGAATCGTGCAAGGCTGTCATCCTGGGGCACGAGAAAAAAGCTACCTCCCGGAAGAACCTGCCCCTGCAATCGATCGCCGTTGAATTCGCCTCCCAGTACCTCACCGCTGCTGCGCTGCCCCCGCTTAGGATTGCAAAGCGCTTGTGGCGTATCGATACGCAGGTGAGCAGTCATTATTTCATGCAGTTGCATCGTATCCATCCCCCTACCCCTCATCTTGCATGTGGCGATTTGCGCCTCGCCCATAACTGTACCGAGGTGTATCTTTTAGCCCTTACATCGCATGCTGTCAATTTAAATGTACCGATCGGTACGCTTATGGGCTTAGGATAAGCGTCTATAAAGCAGTATCGTTTTGCCACTTTCGATAAGGCGCTTTGGCTCGTATCAAGCGCAAAAAAAAGCAGTAATTCTATTCCGCAGGCCCATTTAACAAACTGGTTAATATGGCCCGCTACTCAACTAACAGTACTGGCCAAATAAGTCCACCCGGCCAACTCATAGCTCACTATTGACTAAACTAAGTTTAATCCGCGCCTGCCAAAAACCTGTTTACATGAGCGCTGTCAAATTTTCTGACAGTGTCTTACAAGGAGATACGAAATGACCTATACCGTGAAACAGTATGGATGGATTCGCGATCTGCCTGATCATCGCGATCATCTTTATGCGGCCCCCACAACGGCGCTGGCGGCGCTTCCACACATGGTTGATCTGCGCCCCCATTGCCCGCCCGTATACGACCAGGGCCAACTGGGCAGTTGTACCGCGAACGGTATTGCCGGAGCGATTCAGTTTGATCGCATGAAGCAAAAGCTGACGCCGGCGTTCGAGCCCTCGCGGTTGTTTATCTATTACAACGAACGGGTCATTGAGCATACCGTCGATTCGGACAGCGGCGCGATGATCCGCCACGGAATCAAAAGTGTAGCGGAGCAAGGTGATTGCCCTGAAAAAGAGTGGCCTTATGACATTGAAAAGTTCGCTGTCAAACCTCCGGCTGCCTGCTACAAGGACGCTAGAAAATACAAAGCAGTGTCTTACCAGAAGGTTGCGCAAAACCTCAACCAGATGAAAGGCTGCCTGGCGGCAGGCTATCCATTTGTCATTGGTTTTTCCGTCTACGAGAGCTTTGAAAGCAAGAAAGTCGCCCAGACCGGGCATGCCCCGATGCCGGGCCCTCACGAAAAAATGCTCGGAGGGCACTGCGTGTTGGCAGTGGGCTACAACGATGCCCACCAGCATTTCATCCTGCGCAACTCATGGGGCACTGGCTGGGGCATGGAAGGCTACTTCACCCTGCCCTACAGCTATCTGCTGGATGAAAATCTGTCCACCGACTTCTGGACGATAAGGGTCGTGGCTGCCTGACTTGTCAGGCAACCGTGCATTGCACTGCCGCATTGACACCTTGCAGGTACTCTCGCGGCGTGCAACCAAATTCCCGGCGAAAGACCGTATGCAGGTATTGCGCCGACCGGAAACCACAATCGCGTGCGATGTCGGCAATTGCGCAGTCCGTATTTTGCAGCCCGTGTGCGGCAGCGGCCAATTTGAAACGCAGGATCTCGTCATGCACGCTACAGCCCCGCACCCGGCGAAAATGCGCTTCCAGCGACGAGCGCGAAACGCCCACGTACGCGGCTACCTGTGCGGTCTTGATGCCTTGGCACGCGTACTGCCGGATAAACAGCAACGCCTGCATGACATAGGGGTCCCCCAACGGTTGATGCAGACTCGAAGCCTGTACGTTGACAGCGTCCGGCGGTATCAGAATGTGGGTGCCGGAAGACGGCATGCCATGCAACATCTGGTGCAGCAGGCGCGCGGCGGTTCGGCCCATTGTGTCGGTGCCTTGAACCACCGAGCTCAGCGGTACACGCGTGAGGGTTCTGGTCAACGGATCGTTGTCGATGCCGATCAGCGCCACTTGTTCAGGCACGGCAATTCCGGCAGTCAGGCAGGCCTGCAACAACTGACGGGCGCGGGCATCTGTCACGGCAATAATGCCGATAGGCTTGGGCAGGCTTTGCAGCCAGGCGATCTGCTGTTCCACAGCGCTGTCCCAGAGCGGTGCACTGGTGCCCAGGCCGCGATAAACCTCGGCGTGCAGGCCGTCGCGCTGCAGCAGTCGACGAAAGGCCTGCTCGCGCTCCTGCGCCCAGCGATTGGCCTGAGCCTCAGGCAGACTGAAGCAGGCAAAGCGGGTCAGCCCGGCCACTATCAAATGCTCGTAGGCGGCCTTGATCAAGGCGTGGTTGTCGGTCGCGACATAGGGAATGCCCTTCGGGTAGGCGCGCTCATCCTGATAGGAACCGCCAACCGCCACCACCGGCAGCCTGATGCCGGCCAATGCCTCACCAATCAGCGGGTCGTCGAAGTCGGCAATGATCCCGTCACCCTGCCAACGCTCGATGCCTTTCAAGCGACAGAGAAAATCTTCCTCCAGAAACAGATCCCAGGACACCCGGGTACTGCTTAGGTAGTTGCCGATGCCGCTGATGATGCCGCGGTCATAGATTTTGCTGCCGTTGAACAAAAGTGCAATACGGTGAACGGGGGGTACGGTTTTCATTATTTTTATGCCGGTTTTTTATATTGATTCGATAAGCACTACATCGCTCAACACAGACTAGGCCCGCAAAGGACCAATCTCAATACTCAAAATCGCACTGCGCGTTGACGATTTTCATAATCAGCAGGCCTGGGGCCGTTGCTAGTATCGAGGCATCGCCAAGAACAATAAGGAAAACGCAGATGCCGTACTTCCCCGCCGTCGACAAGGTTCGCTACGAAGGCCCTGACAGCGACTCGCCCCTTGCCTTTCGTCACTACGATGCCGACAAACTGATTCTCGGCAAACCCATGCGCGAGCATTTGCGCATGGCGGCCTGTTACTGGCACACGTTCGTCTGGCCGGGCGCCGACATGTTTGGTGTCGGCACTTTCAAGCGTCCATGGCAAGGTTCCGGGGACCCGCTGGAACTGGCTATCGGCAAGGCTGAAGCAGCTTTCGAGTTTTTCTCCAAACTCGGCATCGACTACTACAGCTTCCATGACACCGACGTGGCACCGGAAGGCAGCTCGCTCAAGGAGTATCGCAACAACTTCGCGCAGATGATTGATCAGCTGGAACATCATCAGGGGCAAACCGGGATCAAGCTGCTGTGGGGCACCGCTAACTGTTTCAGCAACCCGCGCTTTGCCGCAGGGGCCGCCAGCAACCCGGACCCTGAAGTATTTGCCTACGCCGCGACTCAGGTGTTCAGTGCCATGAACGCCACCCAGCGACTCAAGGGGGCCAACTACGTCCTGTGGGGCGGTCGTGAAGGCTACGAAACCCTGCTCAACACGGACCTCAGGCAGGAGCGCGAACAGTTGGGCCGCTTCATGCGTATGGTGGTCGAGCACAAACACAAGATTGGCTTCAAAGGCGACTTGCTGATCGAGCCCAAGCCGCAGGAGCCCACCAAGCATCAGTACGATTACGACAGTGCTACGGTGTTCGGTTTTCTGCAGCAGTACGGTCTGGAAAAAGAGATCAAGGTCAACATCGAAGCCAACCACGCGACCCTGGCCGGACACAGCTTCCACCACGAAATTGCCACAGCAGTCTCGCTGGGGATCTTTGGCAGCATCGATGCCAACCGCGGCGACCCGCAGAACGGCTGGGACACTGACCAGTTCCCCAACAGCGTCGAGGAGATGACCCTCGCCACCTACGAGATTCTCAAGGCCGGTGGTTTCACCAATGGCGGCTACAATTTCGATTCCAAGGTCCGTCGTCAGAGCCTCGACGAAGTCGACCTGTTCCACGGCCACGTTGCCGCCATGGACGTGCTCGCCCTGGCGCTGGAGCGCGCAGCGGCGATGGTGCAGAACGATAAGCTTCAGCAGTTCAAGGACCAGCGCTACGCAGGCTGGCAGCAGCCTTTCGGAAAGTCGTTGCTGGCGGGTGAATTCAGCCTCGAGTCGCTTGCAAACCATGCATTCGACAACGAACTGAACCCACAAGCCGTCAGCGGCCGGCAGGAATTGCTGGAAGGAGTGGTCAACCGCTTTATCTACTCCTGAAGCAAGGCTGAACGGACGCCGCAGTGACATTCTCAAGACAAATCTGTGCCCGCGGCGTCCGACAACGTTTTACAGTTGCACCGGCATTACGCTGCACATCATGAAGTGTCTTTCGAACAACAATAAAAGGACGCACCCTATGAACACCCTGAAACGCACGCTGCTTGCCAGCGCTCTGGCCTTGCTGTCCCTGCCGGTCATGGCCGACTCCGCCCACCCGAAAATCGGTTTTTCCATCGATGACCTGCGTCTGGAACGCTGGTCACGCGACCGTGATTACTTCGTTGCGGCAGCGGAGAAACTGGACGCCAAGGTCTACGTACAGTCGGCGGATGCCAACGAGCAGAAACAGATATCGCAGATCGAAAACCTCATCTCTCGCGGCGTCGATGTGCTTGTCATCGTGCCGTTCAACGCCACCGTGCTGACCAACGCCGTTGCCGAAGCCAAGAAGGCCGGGATCAAAGTGGTGTCTTATGACCGGCTGATCCTCAACGCCGACATCGACGCTTACATCTCCTTCGATAACGAAAAGGTCGGCGAAATGCAGGCCGGCGGCGTACTGAAAGCAGCGCCCAAGGGCAACTACTTTTTGCTGGGCGGAGCCCCCACTGACAACAACGCCAAGATTCTGCGCGAAGGTCAGATGAAGGTGCTGCAGCCAGCCATCGACAAGGGCGATATCAAAATCGTCGGCCAACAGTGGGTGAAGGAATGGAACCCCACTGAAGCCCTGAGCATTGTTGAAAATGCCCTGACCCGAAATAACAACAAGATCGATGGCATCGTTGCTTCCAACGACGCCACCGCCGGGGGCGCGATTCAGGCGCTGGCCGCACAGAAACTGGCCGGCAAAGTGCCTATCTCGGGGCAGGATGCGGACCTGGCGGCGGTCAAGCGGGTCATTGATGGCACCCAGACCATGACCGTCTACAAGCCGCTGAAGCTGATTGCCAGCGAAGCCGCCAAACTGTCGGTGCAACTGGTGCGCAACGAGAAGCCTGCCTTTACCGCGCAGTACGACAATGGCAGCAAGAAAGTCGACACCATCCTGCTGACCCCGACACCGTTGACCAAGGACAACATCGACCTGCTGGAGAAAGACGGGTTCTACACCAAGGCGCAGATGGGCGGCCAGTGAGCTATCGATAATCAGTCGATAGAAAGCCTGGGCCTGTGCAGAACGGCTGCGCAGGCTCAGGCACGCCCTTGGATCCCCGTGTGAGCCTGTGCCATGTCCGACTATCTGTTGCAAATGAACGGCATCGTCAAAACCTTTGACGGCGTCAAAGCCCTGAACGGCATTGACATAAAGGTCCGGCCCGGTGAATGCGTCGGCCTGTGCGGCGAAAACGGCGCGGGCAAGTCCACGCTGATGAAGGTGCTGTCAGCGGTTTACCCTTACGGCACCTGGGACGGCGAGATTCTCTGGGACGGCACCCCCCTTAAGGCGCAGTCAATCAGCGAAACGGAAGCAGCCGGTATCGTCATCATTCATCAGGAACTCACGCTGGTGCCTGACCTGTCGGTGGCCGAAAACATCTTCATGGGTCATGAACTGACGCTCCCGGGTGGGCGCATGAACTACCCGGCAATGATCCATCGCGCCGAAGTGTTGATGCGTGAGCTCAAAGTGCCAGACATGAACGTGGCACTGCCGGTTTCCCAGTACGGCGGCGGTTATCAGCAACTGGTGGAAATCGCCAAGGCACTGAACAAGAAGGCGCGCCTGTTGATCCTCGACGAGCCGTCCTCGGCCCTGACCCGCTCGGAAATCGAGGTGCTGCTGGACATCATTCGTGACCTGAAAGCCAAGGGCGTGGCGTGCGTGTACATTTCGCACAAACTCGATGAAGTGGCGGCCGTGTGCGACACCATTTCGGTGATCCGCGATGGCAAGCATATCGCCACCACCGCCATGTCGGGCATGGACATCCCGAAGATCATCACCCAGATGGTCGGTCGCGAAATGAGCAACCTTTACCCCACCGAACCCCACGAGATCGGCGAGGTGATTTTCGAGGCGCGAAACATTACCTGTTACGACGTCGATAACCCCGGACGCAAACGGGTCGACGACATTTCGTTTGCTCTCAAGCGCGGGGAAATTCTCGGTATTGCCGGGCTGGTAGGCGCGGGTCGCACCGAACTGGTGTCCGCGCTGTTCGGTGCCTACCCGGGCCGATATACCGGTGAAGTGTGGCTGGACGGCCAGCCTGTCGACACGCGCACGCCGCTCAAATCAATCCGCGCCGGCCTGTGCATGGTCCCGGAAGACCGTAAGCGTCAGGGCATTATTCCGGACCTGGGCGTTGGTCAGAACATCACCCTCGCGGTCCTCGACAGCTACTCGAACATGACCCGCATCGACGCCGAAGCCGAGCTGGGCAGTATCGACCGGGAAATCTCGCGCATGCACCTCAAGACGGCCAGCCCGTTCCTGCCGATCACCAGCCTGTCCGGTGGCAATCAGCAGAAAGCAGTGCTGGCGAAGATGCTGCTGACCCGCCCGCGCGTTCTGATCCTCGACGAACCGACCCGCGGCGTCGATGTGGGTGCCAAGTACGAGATCTACAAGCTGATGGGCGCGCTGGCGGCCGAAGGTGTGTCGATCATCATGGTCTCTTCGGAACTGGCCGAAGTGCTGGGCGTGTCCGACCGTGTGCTGGTGATTGGCGAAGGCCAGTTGCGCGGCGACTTCATCAACCATGAACTGACTCAGGAACAGGTACTCGCCGCAGCCCTCAGCCACCCCGATGCCCCTGACAATAATGCCCGGAAGACCGCATAGATGAACCAGGTCAAACAGTTCTTCACCCGCTACAAAATGCTTGCGCTGGTGATTGCCATCGCGGTTATCTGGCTGTTCTTCAGTTGGCAGACCGACGGCGGGTTTCTGACCCCGCGCAACCTTTCCAACCTGCTGCGGCAGATGTCCATCACCGGCATTCTGGCGTGTGGCATGGTGCTGGTCATCATCAGTGGCGAGATCGACCTGTCGGTGGGTTCATTGCTGGGCCTGCTCGGTGGCCTGGCGGCGATTCTCGATGTGGTCTACCACGTGCCGCTGCTGGCAAACCTGAGCGTGGTTGCGCTATGCGGGCTGATGATTGGCCTGGCCAACGGCTACATGACGGCCTACCTGCGCATTCCCTCCTTTATTGTCGGGCTGGGCGGTATGTTGGCCTTTCGCGGCATTCTGCTGGGGATCACCGGTGGTACGACCATCGCCCCGGTATCGCCTTCGCTGGTCTACGTTGGCCAAGGGTATTTACCGCACTCTGTCGGTACAGGGCTTGGCGTACTGTTGCTGGCGCTGACGCTGTTCCTGACCTGGAAACAACGGCGCAACAGAGCCCTGCACGGGCTGGCGGCACATTCGATGATCCGTGATGTGTTACGCGTGGTATTGATCGGCGCTGTGTTGGGCGGGTTTGTCTATGTACTCAACAGCTACGACGGAATCCCCGTTCCGGTATTGCTGTTGCTGGTCCTGCTCGGTGTGTTCAGTTATGTCACCAGCCAGACGGTTTTCGGACGGCGCGTCTATGCGGTGGGCAGCAACATGGAAGCCACGCGGTTATCCGGCATCAACGTACAGGCCGTAAAACTGTGGATCTTCGGCATCATGGGCGTCATGTGTGCCTTCGCCGGGCTGGTCAATACCGCACGCCTGGCTGCAGGCTCGCCCTCGGCCGGCAACATGGGCGAACTGGACGCCATTGCCGCCTGTTTTATCGGCGGCACGTCCATGCGCGGCGGCTCGGGCACTGTCTACGGTGCCCTGCTTGGCGCGCTGGTCATCACCAGTCTCGATAACGGCATGTCCATGCTCGACGTCGACAGTTACTGGCAGATGATCGTCAAGGGCGGCATCCTGGTGCTGGCGGTGTGGGTGGACGTCAGTACCCGGGCCGCACGGCGATAGTCGAGCAACTGGCGGCATTGAATCAAGCGGGTCTGGCCGCGATTGCTTCGACCTCGATCAGCGCACCGGGCAATGGCAGCGCCACTACCTGCAAAGCGGTGCGCGCAGGTTTGAAGGGTTGCTCGGGGGTGCCGAAAAACTGCGTGTAACCGGCCTGCAGTCCCGCAAAATCAAGCTTGCCGCCGGTTTCCTCGGCCCCCACCAGAAACACTCGTAACTGCACGATATCGCCCAGGTCAAGATCCTGTTGCCGGAGGATATTGCGCAGTTTGTTGAACACCGAAACGCTTTGCACTTCAGTGTTGCCATAGGCGGCAGGCGTGTCCGCGGGAGCGTGTGGGTCGGCAAGGTCGGGTAAAGTGCCGCTGATGAACACAAGGCTGGCCGAGGCAGGCACGGTCACGGTTTGCGAGATTGGAAAATCGCCGACGCTGGTACGTTGAATGCTGTCGCTCATGGTGTCTCTCCCCAATAGATGTTGATGCTGAAATAAAGGCTCACGACGCCGCGAGGGCCGCGGTCTGCCGTTGCTGGATGACCCGCTCGGCCAGTTGCCCGACCACATGGCGCGCCGAATTGGCGGCTGATTCCTGCCAGATACCCACGCCGCTCTGCACCAGCCCGTCGCCAGCGAAGTAAACCCGGCCATGAGGTTCATCCAGCAAGGCGCTGGCGTCGGCCGGGAAATGTTCGCGTTGCAGCCACGGGCCTTCGCTGTACGGAATCTGCTCCCAGGACACGGCCAGCGGGTTACGCAGGTGATGCGAGTAACCGGGATGCAGCAGTTCGACCGCTTCTCTGGAGGCGGCGTATTGCGCCTCGAACGGTTTCGCGCCGAACACGTCGGCACCCTCCCCGGTCACGTAACCGGCGACGAGCAGGCCATCGCGGGTGTTCAAGTCATTGCTCGGGTACCACAGCAGGCGCGCCGGATGGTCGATCCAGGACAACCCGCCATAGGTACGGTAATCGGTTTCCCAGAAGCGCGGGGATTGCCACGCCACCTTGGTCGCCTGATCGTTGCGGGTGCTCAGCAAAGCAGCCTTTACCGGATTACTGAAGTCGGTATCCAGCCTGGCCAGCAACGGCAACGGCAGGGTCGACACCAGATAATCGGCGCGTACTACCTGTTCACGGCCACTGTGTCTGTCGTGATAGGTGACCGCCACACCGTCTTCCAGTTGACGAATCTGGCGCACCTGCGCGCCCAGTTGCACCTGTTCAGTGAGACGCTGGTAAAAGGCGTCGGTGATGCGGTCCATACCGCCGACCGGCTGAAACATGGTCGCCGAGAACTCGGGAAACTCAGTGTGCAGCAGCGCGCCCCACAGCTCGGGATGCAGCAGGCGCTCCAGCCCTACCGGCTGCGCACTGGTCGGCAATGCCCCCGGATGCGAGAGCGACTCCTGATGTCCGGAACGCAGGCTGCCCTCATAAGCCAGTTCCTGCGAGAGGTCGCCATACACCTGCAAAAACGCTAACAGGCGCTGACGCTCTTCGCCGCTCAACACATCGTCCAGAGCATCGCGCTGCACCGCCGTGGCCAGTAGACCCGAGAGGTGGCCGCGGGCGTCGTTGATAGCCTGGCCGACAGTGAACGCGGGCTGTTGCAGGTCCGGACGGACCTGAGCGCCATGGCTGCTGTTGACCAGCACTTCAAGCGGCACCCCCAGCTCGCTGCAATAGTCGAGCAGCGTGCGGTGCTGGCTGGGAATCCGCGCTGGCCCGGCATTGAAATACAGCCCGGGATCAAAGCCCACGGTCTGCGTGCGACCGTCCTTGTAGTCCACCTGATCGCCGCTGCGCAACGTCCAGTTGCGGCCGCCCACTCGATCACGGGCCTCCAGCACTTGCACAGTAAACCCTGCCCGCGTCAATTCCAGCGCAGTCACCAGCCCGGCGATTCCGGCACCCAGCACCAGTACGCGAGTGCCCTGCCCCAGCCCGTCTCCGAGTTTCAGAGGTTTTGGCCGCCGGTGTGATGAAGGCCCCAGCCCCAGTACCGCAAGCGCGTCCTTGACGGCTTTTTCGCCACCTACCGCAGCAATGCTGGAAAGTGCTTCACGTCGTGTCAGTCCCATATCATTTGCTCCCTTGAAGGCCTCAATCCGGTAAGCCGGGCGGGTTGATCAGCGACTTGTCGACGCGCTCCACATCCAGGCCCCAGCGCTGCAACACTTGCTCGTACTGCCCGCCGGCAATCGCGCCTTCAAGGGCGGTATGAATCGGTTTGACCAGACCGTTGTCCTTGCGCGTGGTCACGGCGATATCAGCCTGCAGTGGCCAGCCGCCGTTAACCGTGCCGACCCGCTTGATGCCTCCGGTGATGGCGGCCGAGTAGGCATACACCGAATTGGGCCCGAACAGCGCATCACTGCGCCCCGACTGAATGGCAAGCTGCGCAGCCGCCTGATCATCGAAATACTGCAACAGCGCAGGCTTGATACCAGCCTTTTCGTTAGCCTCGTTCCACGCCAACAGGACCTTTTCCTGATTGGTGCCGGAGCCGACGATGATCTTCAGCCCCGCGATGTCCGACGCCTGTTTTATCTCGCTGATTTTGCTGTTGGTCTTGACATAGAAGCCCAGGACATCCTGGCGGTAGGTGGCGAAATCGAAGCGTTTCTTGCGCGCTTCGGTCACGGTGACGTTACTGATGACTGCGTCGTATTTGCCCGAACTGACGCCCAGTGGCCAGTCCTCCCAACTGGTCTGCACCACGTTCAATTGCAGGCCCAGGCTGTCCGCCACCAGTTGCGCGGTGTCGGCCTCGCTGCCGATGGTGGTCTTGTCATCATTGGCCAGCAGCGCCAGGGGCGGCCCCGCCACACCGGAGACGGCCACGGTGAACTTGCCTGGCTGGGCAAACTTGAAGCCCGCCGGGATCTGCGCAATGGCCGCTTCGTTACGCGGTACATGAATGCGTTGCCGGTCAGGACTGAGGTCGACCGGTTGCGCGGTGGAAGCAAAAGCACTTTGCGCCACGCTGACGGCTATCGTCAGCAGGGCTACGCGGGCGGTATTCACTAGCATCAGCAATCACTCCTTGAAAGCGGGAAATTCACAGCACCTTGCCGAGAAAGGCAGCGGTGCGAGGGTGTCGGGGATGGTGGAAAACCTGTTCCGGCGGCCCTTGCTCAATCAACTGGCCATCGCACAGAAACACCACGTGATCCGCCACTTCCCGGGCAAAACCGATCTCGTGGGTCACTACCACCAGCGTGACCCCCAGTTGCGTGAGCCCTTTGATGACATCCAGCACCTCGCCGACCAGCTCGGGGTCGAGGGCTGAGGTAGGTTCATCAAACAGCAGCACCTTGGGGTCCAGCGCCAACGCACGGGCAATGGCGACGCGCTGTTGCTGGCCCCCGGAAAGCTGGCGTGGGTAAGCGTCCACCTTGTCTGCCAGGCCAACCCTGGCCAGCAATTCACCTGCTCTTGCCTGCGCCTCGGCCTTGCTCCAGCGTTTATGGGCCAACGGTGCTTCAGCAATGTTTTCCCAGGCGGTGAGGTGCGGGAACAGGTTGAAATTCTGAAACACGAAGCCGACCTCGATGCGCCGCTTGAGGATTTCACGCTCCTTGAGCTCATAGAGCAGATCACCCTTGCGCCGATAACCAACGTAGTCGCCGTCGATGGTGATGTAACCGCTGTCGATCTTTTCCAGGTGGTTGATGGTGCGCAACAGCGTGGACTTGCCCGAGCCGGACGGCCCGAGAATCACCGTGACCTTGCCCGGCTCAATGCTCAGATCAATGTCCTTGAGCACCTGCTGGCTGCCAAAGCGTTTGCCCACGCCCTGGATCTGAATGCGCCCTGCGCGCACGGGTGCAGAGGCTTCACTCATGATGCTTCTCCTTCAACCAGCCGCGCACTCGCTGCAAGGGCGTGGGCGGCAAAACACGCGCCGTGCCACGAGCAAAGTGTCGCTCGACGTAGTACTGCGCGCTGGTCAACAGCGTGGTGATGATCAGGTACCAGACGGTGGCAACAATCAGCAGCGGAATCACCGCCTGGGTACGGTTGTAGATGACCTGCACGGTGTAAAACAGCTCTGGCAAGGCCAGCACGTAAACAATGGAAGTGCCTTTGACCAGGCCGATGATTTCGTTGAAGCCCGAAGGCAGGATCGAGCGCAGTGCCTGGGGCAGAATGATGCGGAAAACCCGACGCGAAGCCGGCAAGCCGAGGGCTGCAGCGGCTTCATGCTGGCCAGCATCGACACCGATCAGCCCGCCACGAATGATTTCTGCGGTATACGCCGCCTGCATCAGGCTCAAGCCCAGGACCGCCACGGTGAATTGACTGAGCACGTCGACCGTTGACCATTCGGCGAAGACCAGATCGGTAAACGGCACACCCAGTACGATGTGGTCGTACAGGTAGGCGAAATTGTAGAGAATGATCAACACCAGCAGCGCCGGCATCGAGCGGAAAAACCAGATGTAGCCCCAGGCCAGCGCCGCCAGCAGCGGTGAGCCCGACAGGCGTGCCAGCGCCAGCGCCGTGCCGAGAACGATGCCAAACACGGTGCTGAGCAGTGTCAGCAGCAACGTCTGGGCCAGGCCGCGCAGCACTGACGGCGAGAAGAACCATTGCCCGAACACGCCCCACTCCCAGCGCGGATTGGTCGCCAGCGAATGCACGATGGCGACCAGCACCAGTGCAGCGAATATCGACCCCACCCAGCGACCGGGATGCCGGGCGGGTACTACTTGCAATGCCTTGATCGGTGGTTGTGCTACCCGGCTCTGGCGCAGCGGGTAACGGCTGGTCTCGTCGATGAAGTCATAGGGTTTGGCGACAGTGGGCATGCTTGTTCCTCGCACTCAATGGGGGTTTTCAGGTGCTGGCCTTAAAAGGCGTAAGTCAGCCGGGTGTAGTAGTAACCGCCGGTAAAACCGTAGGGCGAATAGGTGCCGTAACTGCTGACCATGGTGCTGCTGGGAACCCCCTGTTTCTTTGGATAGATGTCGAACAGGTTCTTTGCGCCGATGGCAACGTTGAGGTTTTTGCTGAGGTTGTAGCCGAGGTCCAGATCGGTGATCCACTTGGCGCTGTACACCCGGTCCAGATCGCGATTGGCTGAGGAGTTGACCTCTTTGTAGGAACCGTAACGGGTCAGCGCCAGGTTCAGGTTGAAGCGCTCGATGCTCCAGTCGCCGCCCAGAATCAGTTTGGTACGCGGCTGCACGCCGGTAATCAGATTGCGCGCTTCGCGGTCCATCAGCTCATAGGAAGTACCGAGGATCGAGGTGGATTCCTTGTAGCTGAGGATCTTTGTCTGATTCCAGTTGAACGCCGCCGTCCACTTCACTAACCCGTACTGCCCAAGGTCCTGACGGTAGTTGCTGACCAGATCCAGCCCCTTGGTGCGGGTGTCGGCACCGTTGATGAAATACTGGCCGCCCGACGTCGAATCGATGCCGTTGTTGAGCAGCACCTGAGTGACTTCATCACCCAGCAGGGTGCCGGTCAGGGTGATGCGGTCACGCAGATTGATCACGTAGGCATCGGCGGTCAGGGTCAACTGATCGGTAGGCGTCAGGGTGAAACCGAGGCTGAAATTGGTGGAGCGCTCCGGCTTGAGGTCCTCGGCACCCAACGCTCTGGCGGCACCCGAGCCGGTCGGCAGTACGCCGTAATTGATCGACTGATACACGCCGTCCACCACGCCGTAAGTGGTCGAACGTGCACTGAATAGACTGTTGGCCAGGGATGGCGCACGAAAGCCATTGCTGACGGTGGCGCGAACGGCGAACTGCGGGGTGAAGTCGTAGCGTGTGGTCAACTTGCCGCTGCGGGTCGCGCCCACACCTTGGTTGTAATGTTCATAGCGCAGTGCGCTGCCGACATACCAGTCAGGCACAGGGTTGAAGCCTACGTCGACATAACTGGCGACACTGTTGCGCGAGGCGCTGCTTTCTTCATCCGGCGAAATGCCGTTGGTGACCTGCGCACCTGACGATGCACAGTTGCCCGGTGCGACGCAGTAACCACCGTTGGCATAGGATTCATAGTCGCCCGCCTGCACCTCATACGTGTCGCGTCGATGTTCAAGGCCGTAGGACACGTCGAGGGGCTTTTGCAGGCCGATGTCAAAGCCGCGCTTGAAGTCCAGATTGGTGGTCAGCTCGGTGGAAATCCACGTTCCTGATGTGAAGCTGTTGGGCGTGGCCTCACCCAGCGACGGGTTCTGGTTATGCGTGGTGCCCTGCTCCGCCTCGTTGCGCCCGTAAGTGCTGGACAGATCCCAGTCCCATTCACCAAGCGTGCCTTTGCCACCAAACGCAGCCTGAAAATCGTCTTCGTCGATGTACCAGGTCGGTGTGTATCCCGCCGGATAACCATTGGGCCCGGTGGTGATCGTATTGGTAATGGTCGGCAGGCGAAAATTCTGCCCCTGCTCGGCCTTGCGACGCGAATAGGTGGTGAAGGAATACAGGCTGAAACTGTCATCGATCGGCAGCTCGGCGTTGTAACCCAGGGTCAGCAGATTGGTCTTCGGCGTGCCGTAACCGCCGTACGTGGACTTGCCCGCCAGGTCGTAGGCTTGTTCGTAGCTGTAGCCATTGGCGCTGGCCTTGTTGTCGTCATTCTGGCTGCGGGCGTCCAGCGCCAGTTGCACGATACCGCCGTCGCCAATCTCGAAGCCTTTATTGAGGCTTTGCTGCACGGTCTGCTTCTTGCCGTCATAGCCGAGCCCGGCGTTGGTCACCGACATGCCGCTGGTGTCGGCCTTGAGAATGACGTTGATCACCCCGGCAATGGCATCGGAGCCATATTGAGCCGCGGCACCGTCACGCAGCACTTCTACATGATCGATGGCGCTGATCGGGATCAGATCGAGGTCTGCCGGCGCAGCGCCGGTGTTGATGCCGTTGATATTAAGAGTCGCGCTGGTATGGCGGCGTTTGCCGTTGACCAACACCAGCACCTCGGCGGCACTCAAACCACGCAAGTTGGGCGCACGGGCAATGCCGCTGGCGTCCCAACCGGTTTTTTCCGGCAGTGTCAGAGATGGGATGACCGCGCTCAATGCCTCCATCAGGCCGGGCTTGCCGGTGCTCTGTAATTGTTTGGCACTGACCACATCGATCGGCACCGGGCTGCTGGTCACGGTGCGCTGCTCGGCACCACGATTACCGGTGACTACCACGGTGGACAAGGTGCGACGCTCATCCTCGGAGGTTTTTTCCTCGGCCTGAATCGTCCCTGACAGCAACACGCTCCCTATCGCCAACGCCAGCGGGCAGAAACCCGGCGCAACAGACAACGCTCGGGCACGGTGTAAGGCTTGCTTCATATCCACTCCAGACATGGCCGTCATTGAAGCCATGCATGCAAATCGCAAAGTCGGGCGCTCCTGCTGTCGTCGGGACAGCGCGGTACGCACGTTTCAGGCTGTGCAGGTAAAACCTGCGCGATGAGCTAGCGGTGGGGTGAGAAGCCGGTTGGCGGCAGAAGTGTCGCGCAGCGCCTGGTAACGACAGGGCGAGAGGAATAAAGCCAGTGGCAGGCTTGAACAGGCAACATACGTCGAACTCCCTTCCAACGATTCTGCTTGAGGGGAATGGTTTATCCCTCGGTCATGGCGCACTCGACGGCGGCCTGAAGCGCAGAATCCCGATAACGATTGGTACCATCCGAGGTAAGGGGTAGGCTGTTGAAACCAAACATAACGGAATCAATTTCGAAAATATAATTCTATTTGGTCATAAGCTAATATTATTATTTTTGATTTATATTTATTTTATTATTCATAAATAGCATTTCAGTTCTCAGGTGTTCGACTGACAGGAAGACCCGGCTATGAGGCCGGGCTTCCCAAGGCTGCTCTACTTTGAGAGCAACAGCTCGACCAGCTCATCTGCGCCTCTGGAAATGCCGGCCTGCGCCGCCGACAAGCGCCCGAAGGTCGAGCTTATGTCATAAACCTTAGGGTATTGCCGAGTGACATAGGACTCCAGAAGCTGCGAAGTGGACGCATCGTAGATCTCGACGGCATAGCTGACGGACCCCGTAAACGTACCTTCACGGTCTCTGGAGGCCTGAACGAGGTTATATGACCCCATGCCGATATCGAATCGGGAGAATGTAGACAGCCCGGTAACAGTGGTCTCGGCCCCGGTCAGGGTGAGGCGAATGCGCATTGTCCCGCGTGAAGGTGTGTCGGTGAACCGGAAATGCTTGCCCAGGGCTTCAGAGAACCTGACCGTCATGTCGTTGGCCAGGACGGTCTTTTCGTTGCGCTCCAGGTCTGAAAATTGCGCATCCGCTCCCGAGTAGATCACCACAGGCTCAAGCATTACTTTATCGTATTGGTTCCAGTTGACTGACGTCGAGTACTTGAAGGGAATACGACCCGAGCTGTCCTGTTTGTTGGGCCGCATTTCAAGTGATGACTCGATTCCTGAATAAGGCGACGGCTCGTGACTGGCACACCCCGTGACCAGAAAAACCAATAACAACAGCCCGGCCAACTTCATGTTTTTAACGTAGTGCATGCAGAACTCTCCAGCGTGATCAGGTTATTGAAATTCAAGCACTCACCGTCAATCCCCGAGCCCGACTACTATCAGGCACGCACCGTCACGGGCAGTACCTTTGAAGGGCACTGGTAATATCCCGGGACTGTTTATCCAGAAGCACGTTTTCCAGAGGCACTGTATCTCGGAGCACTCTCTTGCCTGATGCAGGGCCATCCATGATCGCGACGTACCGCGTTGCACGGCATTTAATCGATCATCATCAGACTGCTCTGCGAGGCGCTGCCGGACTGTTCTGGATGTGTGTCAGTCTGCAATGAACTGCGAGACCACCAAAACTGTACCGACGTGTATAGTTTTAAACCGTTGGCGATGGGTCGTCAACCTAAAATGTACACATCGGTATGCTTTTGAAGAGTTCACCATTCGCATCAAGTGGGCTGAACCCGTCAGACCCTTGAACGGCAATCATTCCAGATTCCGCGAATCAGATCCTTGAGTAACAGTGCCTCGCTCCAGCGATCTGAAATTTCGCGCCCGTCACTCCCTGTGATTGCATACGGGGGTGGGCCCAGCTCGCACGTGAAAGACAGGCTGGCTGGTTTATTCGGTCGAGCCAGCCAATCTTCAATACCGTAACGCCACCAGGCTGAAAACCGCTCAAGCCAGGGGCGGTGTTGTGCAAAGCTCAAAGGCACCTGCACTTGTTCACTATTGGCTATACGGCCGTGAAAGCCCCAACTATGGCGCAAGATGCTGTGAATGTGCTCGTCGTCCTCGGCCGTCGCCGACTCGGGCAACTCCCGACCTACCACGTAGTGGGACAAATCAGCCAACAGTTTGAGGTCCGGCATCTGCGCCAGCACGTCGAGGGTAAACAACAGATCACTGGTAAGGCGGTAACGGTGAGTTTCCAGCAGAACCGGAAAGTCCACCTGCTCGGCCAGACGCTGCCAGCCCTCGATCAACGTGATCGCCTGGGCCAGCGTCCGCGGACGTGCATCGGCCTGCAGAGTCAGGTGGTGACAACCGTAGCGGCAAGCAACTTCAAGCGCCCTGTCCAGATCGGCTACTGTCTGTGGGAATAGCTGGCCTTCAATCTGTAAGCCACGGGCCTCTGCGGCGGCATGCAGCCGCATGACATCGGGGGCATGCCAGTAATGGTCGGTGATCCCGTCAAAGCCGGCGGCGGCAATTCTGTCCAGTTGCGCCTCGATGGGAACGTCACACTGGCCACGATGGTCCTGCATGGCCCATAGCGACTGAAATACCAGAAATGTGTCCATGTCAGAGCCTCAGCAGTTGTTTGAGCGAACACTCGGGGTCGTTGAGCATGGTGACGCTCAGCGGAGTTCGGGCAACGATCAGGCGCTCACACAGCTTGATATCTTTGGCAACGCTGTTGCCCAGCGCCAGGCCACAGGCCCCCTGCAGTCGTTGTTGCGCATCCAGGTAGAACAGCAACCGCCCACCGCAGGCCAATGCGCGGCTGGCTGAAGGCAGGGGCTGCGTGGTTACACCGACTGTCTGCACGCTCCAGTCGTACTGATCGGACCAGAAGCCGGGCACCTCCTGGAACGGAAGATCGTACCCCAGCATATTCAATGCGCTGTGGCGCCCCTGCGCTTCGGCGTTGCGCCAGGTCTCCTGCCGCTGGTACACCCCCTCGGGGTGCAGGCGATACTCACACACATCACCGGCGGCGAAGATGTCCGGGGCGCTGGTGCGCAGTCGATCGTCGACACGAATCCCTTGCCCCACGGCAAGGCCAGCCGCTACTGCAAGCTCGATGTTCGGCTGCATGCCAACGCCGACAACCACTGCGTCACAAAGCACACTCCGGCCGTCGACCAGCAGCACTGACTCGGCGCGCTCATTGCCTTGCACGCCTTCAAGCACGACATTGAGTTGTACATCGACGCCGTGCTGCCGATGCAAATCCAGCAATGCCCGGGACACTTCTTCAGGCAAGACGCGCCCGGCCAGACGAGGGCCTGCTTCGAGCAACGTCACCTGGCAGCCTAGAGCCCGCGCCGTCGCCGCAACTTCAAGGCCAATGAACCCGGCACCGATGATCACCAGGCGTGAACCGTGGATCAAGGCACCCCGCAACGCCAATGCTTCATCGTGGGTGCGCAGGTAGAAAACATTGCTCAGGTGCCTGGGGATCTGTGCCAGGCAACGCGCCCTGCCCCCGGTCGCCAACAGCAATCGGCTGTAAGGCAACTCATCGCCGTCAGCCAACTGCAGGCGATGACCCTGCGGGTCGAGGCTCTTTACCGGATTGTCGGTCAGATGCTCGATACCCAGCTCAGTGAGGCGCGTGTCCGCACACAGGCTGCAACCGGCCAGGTCCACGGAGCCTCGCAGCACGCCCTTGGACAAAGGTGGACGCTCATACGGCACGTGCGGCTCGGAGCCGATCAGTATCAGTCGGCCGGCGTAACCCTGATCGCGCAAGGTCAGCGCTGCACGGCCACCTGCATGACCCGCGCCAACGATAATCAATGGAGCATTCATGGCATGCACTCCTGATTTTCAGTCACTGACCGCAAGCAAAACCCGCCCGGCTTCGACCCGTACGGCAAAGGTCTTGAGATTGACGCACACGGGTGCTCCCAGGGCTTTGCCATTGCGATAGTCGAAGCGGCCGTTATGTTTAGGGCATTCGATGACGTGATCTATTACCAACCCGTCGGCGAGGTGAATCTTTTCGTGGGTGCACAGGCCCGCCGTGGCGAAAAATTCGTTGTCGGCGGAACGGTATACGGCATAGGTATGCGGGCCGTGATCGAAGCGCATGACGTCTTCTTCATCAATTTCGCCCACGGCGCATACATCAATCCATTGATTGTTCATGGTTTTTCTCTCTCGTTCGGGAACAACCGGAAAGTGTCAGCCGGAGGTCGCTTCAGGCTGGGGACGTGCGGCGGTGGCAGGCGCTGAAGCATGTGACACCTGGCGCTTGATGAAGTAGGTCGGGTCGCGGCGCTGCCTCAGGAGGGTTGGAATAATTTCCTTGAAGGCTTCGCCGAGGCTGGCATAAGGCGGCGGACAGTCGTGGCGGATCTCTTCATGAAGTTGCGCCAACGCGTGATACGGCACCATCGGGTACATATGGTGCTCAAGGTGATAGTTCATGTTCATGTACAGAAAGCGCAGCACGCGGTTCATGTAGATAGTGCGGCAGTTGCTGCGATGATCGAGCACGTCTTCAGCCAGCCCCACATGTTGAGTAAGGCCGAACAGGTAAGACAGCCAGCCGCCATAAAGCATGGGCAAACCGACGTACATGAGGGGTAACCAGCTTTGCAGATACAGTGCCGCAGCAACCACTCCGGCATAAATGGCGAGCCAGATACGCGCGGCCAGAAACACTCTGGGCCATTCGGACACCGGGATGAAATCCTTCTCTTGCTCGCTCATGTGCGCAAAAGCATGTCGGCACACGCCGCCCATTGTTTTGATCAGCAAGGGAATCTGAAACAGGCTCAGGAACATCATCACAAGGCTCGGCGGCCGTGGCTCGACAATTTCCGGGTCGCGACCTACCACGATAGTGTCGGTATGATGCCGCGCATGGCTCCAGCGCCATACATGTGGCTCGAACATGCACATGAAACTGGCCACCTGGTACAACCCGTCATTCATCCACCGGGTCTTGAACGCGGTGCCGTGGCCAGTCTCGTGCCAGCGCGGGTTGGAGGCTGTGGCGTAAAGAACGCCATAAGCCAGGAAGAACGGCACACATGCCCAGGAACCCCAGAACCAGTAGCCGCCAAAACCGCTGACCAGCAGCGCCAGCAACCAAATCGCGGTGTCGAGCAAGGCCGGGCCGTCGCGGCGCTGCATCAATTGTTTCATGCGTTGACGAGAGATGGGCGACTGGTACCACTCGGCAGATACCAGGCCTTTTTCCGCTGCACGGGCAGCTTCGGTGCCGGTCAGGCTATAGTCGCGCTGACAGGCTGCAGTGTCTTGAGGCATTGTTATTATTCTCCGCAAGTGTGAAGTTTCAGAAACTTTGCGTAAGAAAATATAGAGAGCACCCACCCCCCTCTCAAGGCCTTGAATACATTCACTATCAAGCTATCATCGAGCATCTGCGGTGCTTGATAGTTTTCTATCAAGCCGCTTCAAGGGCATGTCATGAATAACAATAAGCGCCCCACCATCGCGACTGTTGCCGCGCAGGCAGGCTTGAGTGTCGCGACTGTCGATCGCGTGCTCAACGCCCGCGCTCCGGTAAACCCCGCTACCGCCGAGCAGGTGCTGAAGGCCGCGGAAGCAGTGGGTTATTTCGCCGCACGGCTGATTGCGCAGCGCATTGTCGAGCAACGTCCCACTTACCGTTTCGGCATTCTGTTGCTGAACACCGCCCAGGCGTTCTATGCCAACCTCGCTCAGGCCATTGGCCAGGCCGCGCAACGTCGTATCGGGGCCAATCTGACCTGCCAGTTCGAATACGTGACTGATCGCAGCCCGGCCGCCATCGTTGCCCAACTCGAACAACTGGCAGTGCAATGTGACGGCCTGGCGGTGGTCAGCTTCGCCCACCCGCTGATCAACGCTGCTCTTGAACAGATTCGCCAGGCTGGCGTCCCGGTGATAGCGCTGCTTTCAGACATTCATGAGAAGGCCGATGAGCCTTACGTCGGTCAGGACAATTATCAGGTCGGACGCACCATGGGCTGGCTGCTGGCACGTACCTGCGGTGCTCGCAAAGGCAGCATCGGCATTCTGCTCGGCGGCCATCGCTTTCTTGGCCATCAGGCGCGGGTTGAAGGGCTACACAGTTACCTGGCAGAACATGCGCCGGGGTTACGTCCTCTGGTGCCGCTGATCAACCTCGACAACTGTGATATCACCGAAGAGGCGAGCCTGGAATTGCTGGGCAATCATGACGATCTGCGCGGGCTGTGCGTGGTGGGCGGTGGTGGCGACGGCATCATCAGTGCCCTCGCGCAACTGCCCAGACGTCCAGCGCTGTGCTGCATTTTACAGGAGTCCACCGAACTGTCGCGCCTCGCACTCGCGAACGGGCTGGTTGACGTGGTGATCGACTCCCAGCCTCTTCAAATTGCCGAGGCACTGGTAAATCTGCTGATCGAGTTGCAGACCGTCAACAGCTTCGATCCGCTCAGGCACCGGGTGTATGTACCGCTACAGATCGTGACCTCGGAGAATACCGACGCCTGACCGGCGTCAGAGCCCTCGAAAATCGGCGGCGTTCAAGCCGAATCGACTCATTTTGTTGTACAGCCCGCCGCGGGAAACGTTCAGCTGTCGAGCAGCGAGGCGAATGTTGCCTCGGGTGCTTTCGAGCGCCGCAATAATCGCGTGCATTTCGTGGGTGCCAAGGTCATGGGCCGCCAAAGGCACTGGCAGCCGGCCCGGCACCGCGGGGCCGCTGCGCTGCCTGATTTCAAGGGGCAGATCGGCGGGCTGGACGAGCTCACCCGTGGCCAGATTGGTCGCGCGCTCAATGCTGTTTTCCAGCTCTCGCACGTTGCCCGGCCAGCTATAAGCCACCAGCAATTCCAGAGCTTGCGCAGAAAGCCCCAGCACTGACTTGCGCAATGAACGGGCACAACGATCAAGAAAATGTTGCGCCAGCAAGGCAATGTCTTCCCGACGCATACGCAGCGGCGGTACGGTCAGGTTGAGCACGTTGAGTCGGTAATACAGATCTTCACGAAAGGCGCCTTCGGCCACTGCCTGACTCAAGTTACGGTGAGTGGCGGCAATGATGCGTACATCCACTGGTCGCGAGCTTTTCGCCCCGACCCGGGTTACTTCGCCCTCTTGCAACACCCGTAACAGGCTGACCTGCGCGTCGAAGGACATGTCGCCGATCTCATCAAGAAAGATCGTGCCGCCATCGGCCAGTTCGAACTTGCCCGCCGACCCGCCTTTAGCCGAACCCGTGAATGCGCCCTCGACATGGCCGAACAGCTCGCTTTGCACCAGGTCCCGGGGAATCGCGCCACAGTTGACCGCTACAAAAGGCCCGCTATTGCGGTCACTCGCATTATGGATCGCCTGGGCGAACAACTCCTTGCCGGTGCCGCTTTCGCCAAGAATCAAGGTGGTGGAATCGCTGCGACTGGCGATCCGCCCAAAATGCACGGCATCTGCAATCGCCCGTGAACGGCCCTGAATGGTCTCGAACGTGTAACGGGCCTGAGTGCCGATAATTCGCCGGGTGATCTCCCGAATGCGCCGATTTTCTCGCAGCGACACCACGCGCCCGCCCTGCTCCAGTGGGCATACCGAAACCAGACAGGACAACTGGCTGAAATCATGCAGTTCAAAGGTGCAGTCCAGGTCCCGCAGCCCTTCACCGATACGCGCCAGAATCTGCTCGTTCAAATCACTGCGCCCCAGACGCTGGAACGGGCTGCCCAGCAAATCCAGGCCGACCCGAAAAAGCTGCCGGGCATAGCGATTGAGCGCTTTTATACAGCCTCGTTCGTCCAGTACCACCAAACCTTCGTTGAGCACTTCGAGAACGGTTTGCTGTTCTTCCAGCAGCGCCTGCAAGGCCATTTGCCGCGAGACGGCCTCGGCCGCCGCCTGGACAGTGCCGAGCGTATGAAAATGGAACCAGCCAGGTTCTGCGGTCAGGGTCAGCATCGCCAGGGTCTTGCCTTGGGCATTGCGAATGGGCGCCGCAGCGCAATGCATCCGCCGCTGACGAAGGCCTGTACCGAAGTTTTCCTCTGCCAGTACATACACCAGGGAATCTTCAGCCAGGGCCAGCCCGGTGCAGTTGGTGCCCTGCACCGACTCCAGCAAGCGCGTACCTACCGGCGTCAGATCCAGCCCGCAAAAATACAGTGTGGTGCCCTCAGCATCGGTGAGGTTGATATGGCCTCTCGGGTTATAGGCAAGCAAGCCGCGCATCACTTGAGCTGCTGCGGCAATCAAAACCCGATTGGCCGTCAGAGTAGCCGCAAGGTGTTGAGGGTCGACAAACCGGTAGTCGCTGTCTTCCGGGTTCACGCCGCCTGCGATGCTGCGTCCCCAGGAATCCCAAATAACCTTCCTGACCGTCGCCGGGCGCTCGTCAACGCCACTCAGGCGCGCCCGCCAGGCCTGTTCCAGTTCAGGTATGGGACCGCTGTTGAGTGCAACCGTACCCAATGCTGTGAGGTAACCGAGGTCTTGCACGCTAAAGGTCGCAAACTGTGAGGGCATTGATGTATCCATGTTCATATAGTCGACATGTCAGTATAGACATGTCATTAAAATGAACATTTTTTGGCTAAAAATTATTAATAACACTTTAAAATCAATAGCTTAATTTGTGGCATAGCCTTTGCTCTTCCCCCTTTTACCCGGCGCGCTTACAGCCGGGAAATAATCGAACAACAATTAAAAAGGGTTATTTCATGAGCAAAAAAATTCTCCGCCTTGGTCTGATCGGTGCCGGTCGCATGGGCAGCTTCCACGGCCAGACCGCTGCCTACCACATTCCCGGTGCCTGCCTTGCAGCCATCGCCGACCCCACTCCCGGCCAAGCGTCGCGTCTGGCCGCAGAGTTAGGGGTAGATCGGGTCTACACCGACCCGCAGCAATTGCTGGACGACCCAGACCTGGATGGCGTGCTGATCGCTGCCCCCGCGCGCAGCCACGCAGAATTGGTCATCAGCGCGGCGCGGGCCGGCAAGGGCGTTTTTTGCGAGAAACCCATGGCGATCACTCTCGAGGAAGCCGACCGCGCTATCGCTGCGGCCGCCGATGCCGGCGTGCCCTTGCAAGTCGGTTTCAACCGTCGCTTCGCCAAAAGCTTTCGTACGGCTCATCTGAACGTGGTTGAGGGGCGTATAGGTACACCGCAACTGTTGCGCTCGTTAACCCGAGATCCTGCGCTGAACAATCCGGCAGCCTCGCCGCAATGGGTGATCTTTCTTGAAACGCTGATTCATGACTTCGATACCCTGCGCTACCTGAACCCCGGTGCCGAGGCAGTCAGCGTGTTCGTCATGGCTGATGCGCTGATTGCACCGGATTACAAGAACAATGGGTTTCTGGACACAGCGGTGGTGATGATCCGTTTCGACAACGGTGCCATTGCCACCGCTGAAGCCAGCTTTCAGGCGGTCTACGGTTACGACGTCCGGGGCGAGGTCTTCGGCAGTGCCGGCATGTTGACTATGGGCAACGTCAGTGAATCTGATCTGACCCGTTATCTGGCCAATGGCATACAGGCCGACTCCCAACGACTGGACACCGACCTGCTGCGTGACGCCTACATCGCCGAACTCAATCATTTTGCCGACTGCCTGCGTACCGGGGCCAAACCCCTGGCCAGTGGCGAAGATGCCCGAGCGGCGCTGGCCATTGCCCGCGCCTGCATCGAGTCGTTCCAGCAAGGCCGGCCGGTGGCGGTGTCACGAGGAGTCTGCGCATGAGCTCCATACCATTCACATTAGCGGTCAGCGCCGAGATGGTGTTCCTGGATTTACCCTTCACCGAGCGTGTCAGGCGTATTCACGAGCTGGGCTTCAGCGCCGAAATATGGAGCTGGGCCAATAAGGACATCGCGGCGCTGGCTGCCACAGGGGCGAATTTCACCTCCATGACTGGCTACACCCACGGCAATCTGACCGACGCAGACGCAATCCAGCACCTGCTGGACAGCGCACGCGAATCCCTCGCGGTTGCAGCCCGGCTCAATTGCCCGAGCCTGAACCTGCATGGCACGGGCCTTGACGACAAAGGTCTGCCCGTCAATCCGGTGGCTCATGTCAATGGACGCATGTGGCTGAGTGCCTGCAAAACGCTGGAAAAACTCGCTCGCCTTGGCGAAGAGGCAGGCCGGGTATTCTTGCTGGAAAACCTGAATACCGAGGTCGACCACCCCGGCACCCCGTTCGCTCGCGCTGAAGACACATTGGCCCTGATCGAGGCCGTGGGCAGCCCGCACCTGAAAATGAACCTGGACCTTTATCACGCGCAAATCGGCGAAGGAAACCTGATCGAACTCATCCAGCGCTCAGGCAGCGCCATAGGAGAAATCCAGGTCGCCGACGTCCCGGGTCGCCAAGAGCCTGGTACGGGTGAAATTCATTATCCCGCCATTGCCAGAGCGTTGTTCGATATGGGCTATACGGGTGTCGTCGGGCTTGAAGGCTGGGCCAGCGGCAACAGCGAAGCAGCACTGGAACGCTTCAAAAAAGCCTTCACCCTGACTTGAGGAACACCTTGGCAAGCTCTCGTGAAAAGCGCTGGAAACGTTCATGACAGGTCTTGGTGAACGTCACACATAACAACAAAAGGAAACGTCTCATGCCCTTCCGCAAACTGTTTATCGCCGTGCTGTTACTGGTTTCCAGCCAATGGGCTGCTGCGAGCTACCGAATTGGCGTCACGATCGCCAGAGTCGACGATAACTTCATGACCTATGTGCGCAGCGGCCTGGAAGAAGCTGCCCGAAAAGAGAATGTGCAGCTCCAGTTCGAGGACGCTCAAGGCGATGTGGTTCGCCAGATCAATCAGGTTCAGGGCTTTCTCAGCCAGAAAGTGGATGCGGTTATCGTCTTGCCGGTGGACACCGCCGCCACGGCAAATATGACCCGCGCAGCGGTCGAGGCAAAGATGCCGCTTGTCTACGTCAACCGTCACCCGGATGAGCGCGTCTTGCCCAAGGGCGTTACCACCGTGGCGTCCAACGACATTGAGGCAGGACAATTGCAGATGCGCTATCTGGCAGAAAAGATGGGAGGCAAAGGTACTATCGCGCTCATCATGGGTGACCTTGCGCAGAACTCGACACACGACCGCAGCGAAGGCGTCAAACAGGTGCTCAAGGACTATCCGGGCATAACGATCGTCGAGCAGCAAACAGCGGAATGGCAACGTAACAAAGGTATGGACCTGACCAGTAACTGGCTACTGGCGGGCAGAACCTTTGATGCCATCGTGGCCAATAACGACGAGATGGCCATCGGCGCCGCCATGGCGTTACAACAGGCTGGCAAAGCGAAGGGGGAAGTTGCAATTGTAGGCATTGACGGCTTGCCTGATGGCCTGGCGGCAATCAAACGTGGAATGCTGGCAGCCTCGGTGTTTCAAGACCCGAAGGCCCAGGCGACCACAGCTCTTCAATCGGCCATAAAAATGATCAAAGGCGAGCCGGTCGACGCTGAAGTCTGGGTGCCCTTTCAACTCATTACACCGGAGCAGGTAGCGGTGTTCGAGCAACATTATAAATAGTAGTCGGGAAGGCGAGTATCGAATGGTGGGATGGACGCCCTGACCAGATGAGTTTCGAAGTTCAGAGGCAACGCATGGCATGGGCTACCAAGCCGGGTATCGACACTGGCGTAGAAGGTGTGCGCTGGGTACAGTCTGCCAATAACGATGCCGCCTGGGTGAACTACTAAAGCACTGACTGCCGGGTTTCTTACCCGGCAGGATGGCTGCCCTGCCGGCGATTCAACCGACAGTGGCTTCCTTGCCGAAGTCTTCGTAGGTGCGCAGCGGGTGCCCGATAATGGCCTCCAGCCGGTCTACTGTTCCTTCGACTGCTTGAGGTGGCGACGGCTATATGGCTTCGGACGCCAGAACTGCTTCAGACAATCAGAAGTACATCACAAGAAAGTAAACCCGGGATATTTACCGCAAAAACGAAAAAAGACGCCTAAGCGTCTTTTTTGTTAATCCCATATGCCTCTTGTGCATACATGGATTTAGATTTGGAGCGGGAAACGAGACTCGAACTCGCGACCCCGACCTTGGCAAGGTCGTGCTCTACCAACTGAGCTATTCCCGCATTGTCTTGATGACGGGCGCTATTCTAGCGTTTCAGAAAGCTGCGTCAACCCCTTGATTCAAAAACTTATTTTTTTTCTGCCGTAGTCTTGAGGTGCGGCCATGCGGCTCTGAGGTATTGCACCATCGACCACAGGGTCAGCCCCGCTGCAACGAGCAGCAATGCGTAGCCGAGAATCACCCAGATCGTGATCGCAGGCGGGTTACCCAGCAGAATAACCAGCGCGAGCATTTGCGCCGCGGTTTTCCATTTGCCCATATTGGAAACGGCAACCTGCGCACGCGCGCCGATTTCCGCCATCCACTCGCGGAGTGCAGAAATCACGATTTCGCGACCGATGATCACCGCTGCGGGCAGCGTCAGCCACAGATTGGCATGCGCCTGAACCAGCAGCACCAATGCCACGGCCACCATCAGTTTGTCTGCTACCGGGTCGAGAAAGGCGCCAAAAGGCGTACTTTGTTCAAGACGGCGGGCCAGATACCCGTCGAGCCAGTCGGTCGCCGCAGCGAACGCAAAGACTGCACTGGCGGCCATGTAGCTCCAGTGATAAGGCATGTAGAACAGCAAAATGAAGATCGGAATCAATAAAACGCGTAGTACGGTGATCAGATTAGGGATATTCATCGGCACAACTGGCTACGAGGTGAGCGGGCATTCTACTCGCTGTGCAGGTTTGCATAAATCGACTCTGCCAGCTTTTTACTGATTCCGGGTGCTTTTGCGATTTCATCGATGCTGGCACGGGACAATTCCTGTAATCCGCCGAAATGTTTGAGCAGGTCACGACGCCGGGTCGGCCCGACGCCTGCAACACCCTCAAGGGTCGAGGTGCGCCGGGTCTTGCCGCGCCGCGCGCGGTGACCGGTGATTGCGAAGCGGTGGGCCTCGTCGCGAATCTGCTGAATAAGGTGCAACGCCGGAGAATCGCCGGGCAGCGTAAATTCATGTGCTGCGTCGTTCAGGTAAAGGGTTTCAAAGCCCGCCTTGCGCGTGGTGCCCTTGGCGACACCGAGCAGGATGAGGTCAGGCACCTGCAATTCGTTGAGCACATCACGGGCCATGGACATCTGGCCCTTGCCGCCGTCCACCAGCAGCACATCCGGCAACTTGCCCTCCCCGGCCTTGATGCGGCTGTAACGTCGGGTCAAGGCCTGGTGCATGGCGGCATAGTCGTCGCCCGCCGTCACGCCTTCGATATTGAAACGCCGGTAATCGGACTTGATCGGGCCTTCCGGACCGAACACCACACAGGACGCTACGGTCGCCTCACCACTGGAGTGGCTGATGTCGTAGCATTCGAGGCGCATTGGCGGATCTTCAAGCCCCAGCACCTTGGCCAGCGCTTCGAACCGCGACGCAACATGCTGACGGTTGGCCAGCCGCGCAGTCAGTGCCTGCTCGGCATTGGTGACTGCCATTTGCTGCCAGCGCGCCCGGGTGCCGCGCACGCGATGACTGATAACCATCTCGACGCCGCGCAGTTCTTCGACGGCGTCGACGAACGCAGGGAAATCGTCGTTGATGACATTGACGATGACTTCGCCGGGCAGCTCACGGTCGATGCCGCCGAGGAAATACTGAGCCAGGAATGCCGACATCACTTCGCCGACCTCCTCTTCTATGCCGACCTGCGGGAAGAAGTTCTTGCTGCCCAGCACCCGCCCGCCCCGCACGCTGATCAGGTGCACGCAGGCACCGCCAGGGTTGACGAACGCGGCGACCACATCGACATCGCCGGTACCGCCGTCCATGCTTTGCTGATCCTGGACGCGGCGCAACAAGGCGACCTGATCGCGCAACTCGGCTGCGCGTTCGAAATCGAGCGCCATCGCGGCTTTTTCCATGGAGGCGTTCAGTTCGTCACTCAGGGCACTGCTGCGTCCCTCGAGAAACATCACCGAGTGACGTACGTCCTCGGCATACACCTCAGGCTCGACCAGCCCGACACACGGCCCTTTGCAACGTTTGATCTGATATTGCAGGCAAGGACGCGTGCGGTTCTTGAAGTAGCTGTCCTCGCACTGCCGCACCTGAAAGGTCTTCTGCAGCAGGCTAAGGCTCTCGCGAATCGCGCCGGCACTCGGGTAAGGCCCGAAATAACGGCCCTTGGCTTTTTTGGTGCCGCGATGAATGCTCAGTCGCGGGTAGTTACCATCGGACAGAAACACATAGGGATAGGACTTATCGTCACGCAGCAGAATGTTGTAGGGCGGCCGCCACTCCTTGATGAGGGTCTGCTCCAGCAAGAGCGCTTCAGTTTCGTTGCCCGTGATGGTCGTTTCAATCTGGGCGATGCGCGACACCAGCGCTCCGGTCTTGGGCGCGTGTCCGGTTTTGCGAAAATAGCTGGCAAGACGCTTCTTGAGGTTCTTGGCCTTGCCGACGTAAAGCAGTGTGGCTTCGGCGTCGAACATACGGTAGACGCCGGGACGACCGCTACAGGTCGCGAGAAATGCACTTGGATCGAATGTCTGGGTCATGTTCAGGCGCTGGCATCAACCATGCCGTGACGTACAGCGAGCAAAGCCAGTTCAACATCACTGCTGATCGAGAGCTTTTCAAAGATACGGTATCGGTAGGTATTAACGGTTTTCGGTGACAGGCACAGCTTGTCCGAGATGGTCTGGACTTTCTGGCAGCCGACAATCATCAGGGCAATCTGGATTTCACGCTCGGAAAGCAGATCGAACGGCGAATTGTTGACCTGCGGCTGAAACGACTTCAAGGCCAGCTGCTGGGCAATCTGCGGGCTGATGTAACGCTGACCGGCAAACACCAGGCGAATGGCCTGGACCATTTCGGCAAGCCCCGCACCCTTGGTCATGTAGCCGGCAGCACCTGCCTGCAGCAAACGGGTCGGAAACGGGTCTTCTTCACAGACAGTGACTGCGACGACCTTGATATCAGGGTGGCTGCGCAGCATCTTGCGCGTCGCCTCCAGCCCACCGATGCCCGGCATCTTGACGTCCATGAGTACAACGTCAGGCTTGAGCTCGCGCGCCTTCTTCAGTGATTCTTCGCCGGAATCAGCCTGCCCGACAACCTGCAGACCGTCTATGTCGGCCAGCATGCGTGTGATGCCTGTCCGGACAAGATCATGGTCATCGACAACTAGCACCTTAATCAAGCAGACACCTCGCGCAACGGTCATAACGAATGCCAATCACCATAACAAAAACAATGAGTCAGACCTAGCACTGCGAACTCAGACTCTCGACAACTTGACGGTGGGTGCTTCGAGAACGACGAAAAAAACCCGCAGGCCGCAGAAAAGCAGGCTGCATGTCCGCCTCGCAATGCCTGCACTAAGGAAGCTTTTCAGGAGCGGAAAGCTCGGCAATGGTCGTCGTCAAACGCCTGATCGCATCCTGATCATCCTTGGCCAACACCCGGTAATTACCCAGAATCTTTTCTTCGATCACACTGAGGTTGTCAATCGGCACCGGAGTGCGCGCTCCCGTCAGCACATAGAGCACATCCACACCTTTGGCCGCCACCGCAGCCAGGTAATCGGCCTTGGGCGCGCGATCACCATTTTCATACTTTCCCTGGGCGTTAGCCTCAACTCCCCCTATTTCACCGAAGGTACGCTGAGACATGCTCAGACGCTCTCGTTCTTTTCTCAGCCGACAACCGATTCCACTCATTTGAATCTATGATCCTGTTAAAGCCATCCTAACGAATGTTAGAATCCCGCGGAATTGAATAGATTTGAACGGTTTTGAACTATGCCCGGAATACGCACCGCCGCACAAGCCAAGGCCTGGCTCGAACAACAGGGAAAATCTGTTCAGGAATTCGCTCGGGAAAACAGCATTGATCCGGCGACAACTTACCAGGTGCTGGCGGGCCGCAAGAAAGGCAGGCGCGGTGAAGCGCATAAGGTAGCCGTATTGCTGGGCATGAAGATCGGGACCATCCCGAACATGCAAACCCCGCAGGAAGAAGTAATGGGTGAAGAGTAGCTGATCCTGCCGGAGACTGCAGGCGCAATATGTAGAAGCCTGGCCGAACCATAGCCTGCCGCCAGGTAACTGTCATCAGCCGTTGAGCGGTTTACCCCTCGCCCTCTGGACCACCACGTCAATGCTCGTAGCCATTGATAATCCTGGTGATTGAATTTTCCAATTGAATGCGCCGCCGCTCCTGAAGTAAGCTTCGGAGCAATCAACGGAGACCCACCATGCTGCAATCCACTTCATCACTGCTTCAAGCGGCTACCGGCATTTCCTGCCGTGCATGCGCTGTGGCTGTGCGGGTTGCCTCGGTGAATGCTCCTGTTCAGCTCAACTCTTATTATGGGTATTGGTTTAGCCACTGGCGCGCCTGATACCCATCCGGCGCCCACTTCAAGGGGACGCCAACCAGAGAATTCTCTACCCCCGGTCGGCTTCCCGACCGGGGGTTTTGTTTTTTCAGGGTCAGGTATTTTCAACCCTTCCTAAATATCACGCTGCACATTGAGGATCACGACATGAACTATGCCACTTATTACCGCAACGACATCGACTTCGCTTGGCGATTTAGCCATCTCCGTTCGGGACAGCCTGCCGCCTCCGTTCGGTCACTGCCAGGTGGCAACCACAAACGCCCGGCCAATAAGGCCCTTTGTCGAACACCCCAGCAGGTCTGCGCGGGACTGCCCCGCCAGCCCAGGAAGCCAGAATATGAATTCGTCCGTTGCCGTAAAACCGTCCGACCTGTCCAGCCATGCCGTTGCTCTGGCAGACAACAGCCCCGCCTCGAAACGCCTGCCCGGCACGCTTGAACTGAAAATGCGCCTGCCACTGAATGCAGCGCTGACCGAACAGGTTGCTGCCCATCGCCGCGCCGTACGCGCCATCCTTGAAGGTGAAGACTCGCGACTGCTCGTTATCGCGGGCCCCTGCTCGATCCATGACCCACAATCTGCTCGTGAATATGCCGAGCGACTGGCCGGCCTTGCGGCGCAAGTCAGTGACCAGATGCTGCTGGTGATGCGCGCCTACGTCGAAAAACCGCGCACGACAGTGGGCTGGAAAGGCCTGGCGTATGATCCCCATCTGGACAGCAGTGACGATATGGCTGAAGGCCTGGCGCTGTCGCGACAATTGATGCGTGACATGCTGGGCATGGGCCTGCCGATCGCCACCGAGATACTGCAACCCATGGCCGCGGGCTATTTCGATGACCTGCTCAGTTGGGTCGCGATTGGTGCGCGCACCACCGAGTCGCAGATCCATCGGGAAATGGCCAGCGGGCTGCCGATGGCAGTCGGCTTCAAGAATGGCACTGACGGCGGCGTCGCGGTGGCCTGCGATGCAATGCGTTCAGCGGCGCATCCGCATCGCCACTTCGGCATGGACGGTCACGGTCATCCGGCAATCATCCAGACGCAGGGCAATCCGAACACTCACATTGTGCTGCGCGGCGGCCACAGCGGCCCCAATTACGATGGCCAGAGTGTCGCTCGGGTGCAGGCCAGCCTGACAAAAAACAATATCGCATCGCGAATCATGGTCGATTGCAGCCACGCCAACAGTGGCAAGGACCCGTCACGCCAGCCCCACGTCTTTAACGATGTTCTTGAACAGCGCCTGGCCGGCAATACCTCACTGATCGGCATGATGATCGAGAGCCACTTGTTCGACGGCTGCCAGGCATTGGGCGGGACGCTGCGGTACGGCGTTTCGGTCACCGATGGCTGCCTTGGCTGGGAAGGCACCGAACAGCTGTTGCGTCGCGCGGTTGACCGTCTGCGTTACAGATAAACAGAGCAAAGGAACTTTGTCGGGAAATACCGCACTGAATCCGGTAGGCTGTTTCTTTTTTTTCACAGGAGATTATTCCCCATGGCTAAAGCCACTGCCCGCCACATCCTTGTTTCGAGCGAAGAAAAATGCAACGAACTCAAGGCTCAGATCGAAGGCGGCGCTGATTTCGCTGAAATCGCCAAGGCCAACTCCAGCTGCCCATCGAGCCGCCAGGGCGGTGACCTGGGTTCGTTCGGTCCAGGCCAGATGGTCAAGGAATTCGACACTGTCGTATTCAGTGCTCCGGTGAACACCGTTCAGGGTCCGGTAAAGACTCAGTTCGGCTACCACCTGCTGGAAGTGACCAGCCGTCAGGACTGATCCTGCTGCGCCGCATGCCAGACGGCTCATCTTCGGATGGGCCGTTTTTGTATGTGGTCGTTTTCAACAGCGCAGTGGCCCAGCCTGCGCGCAGTGGCTTGGCGAAGCGGCCATTTGTCTGTAGAAGATAGCGCGATGCAGAGGCATGAGCGCTGCCGGGATTTCGCCATACCTTTACAGTCAGTCGCCTTTAACCCTGACATTCGCTTGCGAACGTCAGTCAGGATTCGAGTCATGCGTTTTGTTTTTCCATCATTGCTCGCCTTGACGCTGACCTTCGTTGGCGTTGTTCAATCGCTGTCTGCAGCACCACAACACGCACTGACCGTTTACGGCGAGGCCCCGCGCTACCCTGCCGACTTCAAACATTTCGATTATGTGAACCCGGACGCCCCGAAAGGCGGCAGCATGCGCCGCTCGGCCATTGAAATAGGTCAGTTCGATCACTTGATGCCGTTTACCGACAAAGGTATGGGGGTTTCGCAGATCAATGGCCTGCTCTATGCCCCGCTGGCCATACGCTCTATGGATGAGCCTTATACGGTCTACGGACTTGTCGCCGAGAAAATGGAGCGTGGTGCAGACGGCCTTTCCTTGCGCTTTTACCTCAACCCGAAGGCGCGTTTCGCGGATGGCACCCCGATTACCGCCGACGACGTCAAGTACACCTACGAACTGCTGATGACCCAAGGCAACATGCAATACCGGACCCAGTTTGAGGCGGTCAAAGGCCTGGAAGTCGAATCCCCCTTGCAGATCCGTTTCGACTTCAAGCATAGCGACAGCCGCACCCTGCCCCTTGACCTCGCTTCACTGCCGGTCTTCCCCGAGCACTGGTGGAAATCCCGAGACTTCGCCAGTGGCGCGGGGTTTGAAGTTCCTCCGGGCAGCGGGCCTTACACCATCAGCCGTGTCGACCCGGGGCGCACCGTCACGTTTCAACGTGACCCAGGCTGGTGGGGAAAAGACCTGCCGGTCAGCAAAGGCCTGTACAACTTCGACACCTTCAGCATCGAGTATTTCGGCGACATTGACGTGGCACGCACGGTTCTCAAGGGCGGGGCCTACGACTACAACCGCGAGTTTTCAGCGACCGGCTATTCAATTCGCTATGACGGCCCGGCACTCAGTGACGGTCGCTTGCAGAAGGCCCAACTGGCCAAGGGCGCGGTGCAAAGCTCGCAGGGCTTCGTATTCAACCTGAGCCGACCGATGTTCCAGGACCGCCGCGTGCGCCAGGCGCTGTCGTTGCTCTGGGACTTTGAATGGACCAACCGGCAGATGATGCGCAACATGTACATTCGCCAGGACAGCTTCTTCTCCAACTCGGAGCTGGCTGCCAGCGAGCTGCCGACTCCCGCCGAACTGAAAATCCTTGAGCCGCTGCGTGGCAGGGTCCCTGACCAGGTGTTCGACAGCGTGTTCAAGGCGCCAAAAACCGATGGCACAGGCTTCATTCGCGACAAGCAACTGCAAGCACTGGCGCTGATGAAAGAGGCTGGCTGGACGCCGCAGGGCGACCAACTGGTTAACGCACAGGGCGAACCCTTCAGCTTTACGTTTCTCAACGCACAGAATGGTTTCGAGCGGATGCTGCTGCCCTACAAACGTACGCTGGCGCAGATCGGCATTCATTTTGATATTCGTCGCATCGATTCCGCGCAATACCTCAACCGGGTAATGGCCCGCGATTACGACATGATTGTCACCGGCTACCCGGTATCTACCTCGCCGGGGGCCGAGTTGTACAACAGCTTTGGCTCGAAAGTAGCGATGGACCCAGGCTCCAGCAATTACATGGCACTTCAGGACCCCGCCGTCGACACCCTGATTGCAGGGCTGCTCAAGGCCGACAACAAGCAGACCATGACCGACTATGCACATTGCCTGGATCGGGTACTGCAATGGAATTACTACTGGATTCCCAATTATTACCCGCCCGGCTCTTCCACCGTCTGGTGGAACCGTTTCGGCATTCCGAAAATCCAGGCCAGCAACAATGAAGCCATCGAAACATGGTGGGAAATCAGCCCGACGCCATTGACCAACGAGCAGTTCGCTGAAAAACGCGGTGCTTCAGCCATCGTTTCGGAGATGCACTGAATGCTCGGCTATATTTTGCGTCGCCTGCTGCTGATCATCCCTACCCTGCTGTGTATTTTGCTGGTCAACTTTTTCATCGTGCAGGCCGCGCCGGGCGGCCCTGTCGAACAGGCCATTGCACGCTTGCAGGGAATTGGCGGTGCGACCGTGGGCGCGGGTGCGAGCGAGTCGGCCGGTGCCGGACACTCTCGAGCGTCCCGAGGACTGGACCCAGTACTGATCAAGCAGATCGAACGTCAATATGGTTTCGACAAACCCTTGCATGAGCGGCTCTGGCTGATGCTGAAGAGTTACGCCCGACTGGATTTCGGCAACAGCTTCTTTCGCGGCGCTACGGTAACCGACCTTATTCTGCAAAAAATGCCGGTCTCCATATCGTTGGGCCTCTGGGCGACGCTGCTGACGTACCTGGTATCCATCCCGCTGGGGATTCGCAAAGCGGTCAAACATGGCAGTCAGTTCGATATCTGGAGCAGCACCGCGATCATCATCGGTTACGCCACGCCAGCCTTCCTGTTCGCCATGCTGCTGGTGGTGGTGTTCTGCGGTGGCACGTCGCTGAACTGGTTTCCGGTGCGCGGGCTGGTCTCGGACAACTTCGAGCAACTGAGCACCGTCGGCAAGATCGCTGACTATTTCTGGCATTTGGTGCTGCCTGTTTCAGCGCTGGTGATTGGCGGTTTTGCCACACTGACCCTGCTGACCAAACATTCCTTTCTCAACGAAATAACCCGTCAGTATGTGACTACCGCCCGCGCCAAGGGCATGAGCGAGCGGCGCGTGCTCTATGGCCATGTGTTCCGCAATGCCATGTTGCTGGTCGTGTCGGGTATTCCGCAGGCGTTCATCAGCGTGTTCTTTGCCGGTTCGCTGCTGATCGAAGTGATCTTCTCGCTGGATGGCCTGGGCCGCATGAGCTATGAAGCGGCCGTTTCGCGGGATTATCCGGTGGTGTTCGGCTCGCTGTTCATCTTTACCGTTTTCGGCCTACTGATAAAACTGATTGGCGATGTCTGCTACACGCTGGTTGACCCCCGAATCGACTTCAGCGCGAGGAATGCATGATGCGTAGCCTCTCGCCGCTGGCCCGCCGCCGCCTTGAGCGCTTTCGCAGCAATCGCCGGGGCTGGTGGTCGCTGTGGCTGTTCTGCGCACTGTTTGCCCTGACTCTGGGCGGTGAGCTGATCGCCAATGACAAACCACTGATGGTCAGTTACCAGCACTCGCTCTACTTTCCGGTGTTCAAGCGCTACACCGAGCAACAATTTGGCGGCGAACTGCCCTTCCAGCCGGATTACCGCAGCGACTACGTACGTCAGCTGATTACCAAGGGCGACGGCTGGATGCTGTTTCCGCCAGTCCCGTTCAGTGACGACACGCCCAACTATGAATTGACTACCCCGGCCCCCAGCCCGCCCTCAGCGAACAACTGGCTCGGCACCGATGATCAGGCGCGCGATGTACTGGCGCGGGTCATTTTCGGCGCTCGGGTGTCGATCCTGTTTGCGCTGGTCCTGACCTTCATCAGCGCGCTGATTGGCATCACCGCTGGCGCGTTGCAAGGCTATTACGGCGGCTGGGTAGACTTGCTCGGCCAACGTCTGCTGGAGGTCTGGTCCGGCTTGCCTGTGCTGTACCTGCTGATCATCCTGTCAGGCTTCGTCGAACCCGATTTCTGGTGGCTGCTGGGTATCATGGCGCTGTTTTCATGGTTGACGCTGGTCGACGTCGTGCGCGCCGAGTTCCTCCGTGGGCGCAACCTGGAGTACGTCAAGGCAGCGCGTGCACTGGGCCTGGGGGACCGGACGATAATCATGCGTCACATCCTGCCCAACGCGATGACTGCGACGCTGAGCTATCTGCCATTCATCCTGACCGGTGCCATTTCGACCCTGACCGCGCTGGATTTCCTGGGTTTCGGCATGCCGGCGGGCAGCGCGTCACTGGGCGAGCTGATCGCCCAGGGCAAGCAGAACCTGCAGGCACCCTGGCTGGGCCTGACAGCGTTCTTCTCCCTCGCGTTGATCCTGACGCTGCTGGTATTCATAGGCGAGGCGCTGCGTGATGCCTTCGACCCGAGGTCCTGACATGTCGGAAAACCTGATCGAAATCCGCGACCTGAGCGTCGCCTTCAACGGGCAGAAAGTGGTCAGCAACCTGAGCCTGGACGTGCGCCGCGGTGAATGCCTGGCATTGGTGGGTGAATCTGGCTCCGGCAAGTCCGTTACTGCCCATTCGATCCTGCAACTGCTGCCGTGCAACGGCACGCTGACCACCGGCAGCATCACCTACCGGGGTCAACAACTGGTGGGTGCCGACCAGCGCACCCTGCGCGAGCTGCGTGGCAACCGCATTGCGATGATTTTCCAGGAACCGATGACCTCGCTGAACCCGCTGCACAGCGTGGCCCGGCAGATAGGCGAGACGCTGCTGCTGCATCGCGGCATCAGTGGCCGTGAAGCGCAGAAACGCATTGTCGAGCTGCTGGAGCTGGTAGGCATTCAACAGCCGGAAAAACGCCTGAAAGCCTACCCGCACGAACTGTCCGGAGGCCAACGCCAGCGGGTGATGATTGCCATGGCGCTGGCATGCGAGCCGGAACTGCTGGTTGCCGACGAACCGACCACTGCACTGGACGTCACCGTGCAACGCAAGATCCTCTTGCTGCTCAAGGAGCTGCAGCAGCGTCTGGACATGTCACTGCTGCTGATCAGTCATGATCTCAATCTGGTTCATAGCGTGGCGCAGCGCGTCTGCGTCATGCGTGCCGGCGAGATTGTCGAGCAGTCCGATTGCAAGTCGCTGTTCAAATCGCCGCAGCATCCTTATAGCCGCCTGCTGCTGGATGCCGAACCTGCGGGCGAGCCGCTGCCACGCGACACGCGGGAAACGGTTCTGCAGGTCGATAATCTGAAAGTCTGGTTCTCCCTGACCGGCGGCATTCTGCGGCGGCACAAGGAGTACCTCAAGGCGGTGGATGACATCAGCCTGAGTATCGAGCGCGGCAAGACCCTCGGTATCGTTGGCGAATCAGGTTCCGGCAAGTCGACACTGGGCCAGGCGATCCTGCGCCTGCTGGAATCACGCGGCGGTATCCGCTTCCGCGGGCAGGCGCTGGACGGCCTGAGTCAGAAACAGATGCGCCCGTGGCGTAAAGAGATGCAAGTGGTCTTTCAGGACCCTTACGGCAGCCTCAGCCCGCGCATGTCAGTGGCGCAGATCATCAGTGAGGGCCTGGAGGTACACAGCCAGTTCGCCTCTGCCAAATGCGATGCCGAAGTCATTCGGGCGCTTGAAGAAGTCGGCATCGACCCGCAGAGCCGGCATCGCTACCCCCATGAGTTTTCCGGTGGCCAGCGTCAGCGTATCGCCATTGCACGGGCGCTGGTGCTGAAACCCGCGCTGATTCTGCTCGACGAGCCTACCTCGGCGCTGGACCGCACCGTGCAGAAACAAATCGTCGCACTGCTGCGCGAGCTTCAGGAAAAGCACGGCCTGACGTACCTGTTCATCAGTCATGACCTGGCGGTGGTCAAGGCGCTCGCCCATGATGTCATCGTGGTAAAGGACGGCAAGGTTGTCGAGCGCGGTGCCAGCCACGATGTGTTCGAATCACCGCAGCACCCCTATACACAGGAATTGCTGGCTGCTGCGCGCCCTGAATAAACTGGTCCACAACGAAGCTTCTGCCCGGAGCGCAGGAGCTTCACCGATTTACGCCTGCGGCCCCGGCGCGTCGTCATCGACCAGCCCCCACTCGGCGGTACTTGCCGTGCTGCTGCCGGTCGGGGCCGGGGGCGGCGTCGTCAGGCTGGCGACTCCGCCTTCACTGTGCAGTTTGAGGCGCAGACGAACGTTGTTCTGCGAGTCGGCATTCTTCAGCGCCTCCTCCTCGCTGATCGCCCCCTCGACGGCCAGATTGAACAACGCCGTGTCAAAGGTTTGCATACCGAGGCTGCCGGATTTCTCCATGATGCCCTTGAGTTCGGTCAGTTCATTGCGCTGGATCAGGTCGCGAATGGTCGGCGTGCCCATCATCACCTCCACCGCTGCGCGACGTTTGCCGTCCGGGGTTCTAACCAGCCGCTGGGACACGAACGCCTTGAGGTTATTGCCCAGGTCATGCAGCAACTGCGCACGACGCTCTTCCGGGAAGAAGTTGATGATCCGGTCCAGCGCCTGATTGGCGTTGTTGGCATGCAGGGTCGAGATCGCCAGGTGGCCGGTGTCGGCAAACGCCAGCGCATGCTCCATGGTCTCGCGGTCACGAATTTCGCCGATCAGAATCACATCCGGAGCCTGACGTAACGTGTTCTTCAGCGCCGCGCGGAAGCTTCGGGTATCGACCCCCACTTCGCGCTGGTTGACGATGGACTTCTTGTGCCGATGGATAAATTCGACCGGGTCTTCAATGGTGATGATATGGCCGCTGGCGTTGCGATTGCGGTAATCGATCAGCGCCGCCAGCGAGGTCGATTTGCCCGAACCGGTGGCACCGACGAACAACACCAGCCCGTGCTTTTCCATGATCACATCGAGCAGTACGGGCGGCAGGAACAGGTCCTCGAAACGCGGAATATCCAGCTTGATATTCCGCGCGACGATGGACACCTCGTTACGCTGCATGAAGATATTGATCCGGAACCGGCCGATGCCCGCCAGCGAAACGGCAAGGTTCATCTCCAGTTCGCGCAGGAATTCGAGCTTCTGCTCCTCGTCCATCAGCCCCTGAGCAATCAACGCCACCTCGCCAGGCTTGAGGGTTTCACTGCCCAGCGGCTTGAGCACGCCGTTGAACTTGGCGCACGGCGGCGCTCCGGTGGAAAGATACAGGTCCGATCCGTCCTGACTGGCCAGAATCTTCAACAGCGCCGGAAAATCCATAATCAATACCGTACAAAATGAAGTAAAAAGACGACGACCGTCATGACGGCACGCGTGACGCGCGGGCGTCGATCAGCAAGTGCAGGCATAATGGCAGCCTTTTGCAGCAGGTGATATTGCGACATGAAAGCCCAAGCCCGCCATATTCTGGTGAAGACCGCCGAAGAGGCCGAACAGCTCAAGCTGCGCATTGCCAAGGGTGAGGCGTTTGACGTGCTGGCTAAAAAGCATTCTAGCTGCCCGTCCGGCAAACGTGGCGGCGATCTGGGCGAAGTCCGGCCAGGGCAAATGGTCGGTGCCATCGATCAGGTGATCTTCAAGAAGCCGCTACGCGTGGTGCACGGCCCGATCAAAAGCAAATTCGGTTATCACCTGGTGCAGGTCTTCTATCGCGACTGAACCACAGGTCAAAAGCTGAAAAACCCCGAACCGGGTCAGGTTCGAGGTTTTTCGGGCGTTGACCAGAGCGGTGATTACTTCGGCGAAATCGCCCCGTCCACCAGCACTTGAGCTTCTGCTACCAGGCGCTTGAGGTGATCTTCGCTGACAAAACTCTCGGCGTAGATCTTGTAGATGTCCTCGGTGCCTGAAGGGCGTGCCGCAAACCAGCCGTTTTCGGTCATGACTTTCACGCCACCGAACGCCTGATCATTACCCGGTGCGTTGCTGAGTACCTTCTGAATCGGCTCACCCGCCAGTTCGGTGGAAGTCACCTGCTCTGGCGACAGCTTGCTCAGCAGCGCCTTCTGCTGCGGGTTGGCCTTGGCGTCGACGCGGGTCGAGAACGGCTCGCCCAGCTCGTCGGTCATGGTCTTGTACGTTTCGCTCGGGTCACGACCGGTACGGGCAGTCATTTCCGCAGCCAGCAAGGCCGGAATCAGACCGTCCTTGTCAGTGGTCCAGACCGTACCGTCGCGGCGCAGAAACGAGGCTCCAGCGCTTTCTTCACCGCCAAAGCCCAGCGAACCCTCGAACAGGCCCTGCGCGAAATACTTGAAGCCGACCGGCACTTCGTACAGGCGTCGGCCCAGGCGCGCAGCAACACGATCAATCATGCCGCTGCTGACCACCGTCTTGCCGACTGCCGCATCGGCGCGCCACTCAGGACGGTTCTGGAACAGGTAATCGATGGACACCGCCAGGTAGCTGTTAGGCGTCATCAGGCCACCGCTCGGAGTCACGATGCCGTGGCGGTCGTGGTCCGGGTCACAGGCAAATGCCACTTGATAACGGTCCTTGAGACCGATCAGGCTCTGCATGGCATGGCTGGAAGACGGGTCCATACGAATCTGGCCGTCCCAGTCAACGGTCATGAAACGGAACGTAGGGTCGACAAATTTATTGACCACATCCAGGTTCAGGCCGTAATGCTCGCCAATCGCCGACCAGTAGTTCACCCCGGCCCCACCCAGCGGGTCGACACCGAGACGCAGGCCCGAATCGCGAATAGCGTCCAGATCGATGACGTTCTTCAGGTCGGCTACGTAAGTGTTGACGTAATCATGGCGGTGAGTGGTGTCGGCACGCAGCGCTTTTTCATGGCTGATGCGTGAAACGCCAGTGACTTTCCCGGCCAGCAGTTCGTTGGCCTTGTTCTCGATCCACTTGGTGATATCACTGTCAGCCGGGCCGCCATTGGGCGGGTTGTACTTGAAGCCACCGCTTTGCGGCGGGTTGTGCGACGGCGTAATGACGATGCCATCAGCCAGCCCCGAAGTACGGCCACGGTTGTAACAGATAATGGCGTGAGACACGGCAGGGGTTGGCGTGTATTCATCGCCCTGCGAGATCATCACCTCAACGCCGTTGGCGGCCAGCACTTCAAGAGCAGTGGCAGCGGCTGGGGTGGACAACGCATGGGTATCAGCCCCAAGGAACAAAGGGCCGTCGATACCATTTGCCTTACGGTACAGGCAGATCGCCTGGCTGATAGCAAGCACGTGCCACTCGTTGAAGCCCAGATCGAACGACGTGCCACGGTGTCCGGAAGTGCCGAACGCAACGCGTTGAGTGGGCACCGATGCATCAGGCTGACCGGTGTAGTAAGCCGTGACCAGTCTCGGAATATCGACCAGTAACTGCGCAGGTGCCAGCTTGCCGGCGAAAGGACTGAGACTCATACAACCTCCACGAAGAAATGAAATACGGAGAAAAAATAAAGACTTGCTGCAGCTAAAAACATAATCGATGCGGCAGTTTACTGGCAGTTCGACAGCGCTGCTTGAGTATCGATCCCTAGGCCGTTGACGTTTCAGGCCGCCACCACGCCGGAAACAGCTGCTTGACCTTGTGCTCGGCAAAACGATCGTCGATCAGCATCACCACGCCACGATCACTCTGGCTGCGGATCACCCGCCCCGCTGCCTGCACCACCTTCTGCACGCCGGGGTAAAGATAGGTGTAGTCGTAGCCAGCACCGAACAATGCGGCCATACGCAGCTTGAACTGTTCGTTGACCGGGTTGAGCTGCGGCAGCCCCAGCGTGGCGATGAATGCGCCGATCAAACGCGCGCCCGGCAAGTCGATGCCCTCACCAAAGGCACCACCCAGTACGGCAAAACCGATGCCCTGACTGCTCAGGGTAAAGCGGTCGAGAAAAGCATGGCGCTCACTCTCGCCCATGCCCCGCGCCTGCTGCCAGAGGGTGATGTGCGGATGAGTCTGCGCCATCAGTTCAGCCACTTGTTGCAGGTAATCAAAACTGCTGAAAAACGCCAGATAGTTACCCGACCGCGCTTCGAACTGCTCGGCCATCAGCTCGACAATGGGTGCCAGCGAAGCCTGACGATGAGTGAAACGGGTGGAAATGCGGCTGACAATCCGCACGTCGAGTTGGTCGTGATTAAACGGTGATTCCACATCGATCCACGCGGTGTTGACCGGCAGCCCGAGCAGGTCCGCATAGTAATGCCGCGGGTTGAGCGTTGCGGAAAACAGCACGGCGCTGCGCGCGGCGGTCAGCCGCGGCCGGATGAAACGCGCCGGTACTACGTTGCGCAGGCTGAGGCGTGACAAAATGCGCTTGCCGCCCGCCTCGCGCCGGGTGATGTCGAATATGAAATGTTCGTCGAACAGCTCGGCGATGCGCGCAAAGCCGATGGCTTCCAGATAAAACCCCTGCAACGTGCCGTCCACTGCCTGCGGGTGCTCGTTGAAATGATCACCGATGGTCGAGATGCACTGGTTCAGGCTGCCGATGAATTTTTCCGGTGCCGCCGAATACGCCTGATAGGCAGCGGGCTGTACCTTGTGCAGCGCATTCCATTGCCGGTCCAGGCGCTGCAAGGCTTTTTTCACGGGCTCGGGCGACGTCTGGATCAAGGCTTTCAGCTGGCTCTGATCCAGACTGGCGCTGTACATCTGCCGGGCCCGCTCGACCATGTTGTGCGCTTCGTCGACCAGCACCGCCACCCGCCACTGATTGAGCTGGCCGAGGCCGAACAACAGCGCACTGAGGTCGAAGTAATAGTTGTAGTCAGCGATTACCACATCGGCCCAGCGTGCCAGTTCCTGACTTAGGTAATACGGACAGACCTGATGCCGCAGTGCGGCCTCGCGCACGCTGGCCTGATTCAGCCAGGGCGACTCAAGTGCAGCGGCGCGCGCCTCTGGCAGACGATCGTAAAAGCCATTGGCCAGTGGACAGGAATCTCCGTTACAAGCCTTGTCCAGATGCTCGCAGGCCTTGTCCCGCGCCACCAATTCCAGCACCCGCAGCTTTAGCTCCGGCGCACTGTGATTGATGACCTCAAGCGCATCCAGCGCCAACCGACGCCCGGGAGTCTTGGCGGTGAGAAAGAAAATCTTGTCGAGCTGCTGACCGGGCGCCGCCTTGAGCAATGGAAACAGCGTGCCCACCGTCTTGCCGATGCCCGTGGGTGCCTGAGCCATCAGACAACAGCCGGTGCTCACCGCCTTGTACACCGACTCGGCCAGCACCCGTTGCCCGGTTCGAAAGGACGCGTGAGGGAACTTCAGGCTGCCCAGCGTCTTGTGCAGCGCCTGCGTATGCGCCATCTGTTGCTGCGCCCAGCCGAGGAATATCGTGCACTGTTGCTCGAAGAACTGTTGCAGCGTCGTTGCACTGAATGGCTCGCGAATCAGGGTCTCCTGCTCGCTGACAATGTTGAAATACACCAGTGCCAGAGTTACTTGCTCAAGTTGCAGACGCTGGCAAAGCAGCCAGCCGTAGACCTTCACCTGTGCCCAGTGCAATCGACGATGGTTGGCGGGCATCGCATCCAGCTCGCCGCGATAGGTCTTCACTTCTTCCAATTGATTGCGACCGGCGTCGTACCCGTCCGCCCTGCCCCTTACCGTCAGCTCGCGATAATCGCCACTCAACGACAACTCGGCCTGATAATCAGCGCCACGACGCGACGCGACCGTGCGGTGTCCGGCAATCCCTTCCTGAGCCGTGGGCGATGGTGTGAAGCGCAGGTCAAGATCGCCGACCTTGGCGGTGAACTCGCACAGTGCGCGCACGGCCACGACATAATGCGCAGGCGAGTCGCTGATGAGGGCTTGCCCGGAATCGGGTTTTACAGGGGCGGTCGGAATCACTGCGCTGGGAAGCCGTAGGTTGTGAATACTGGACAGGCGTCCAGTTAACAGCCTTGAATCACGTCTGGCAAACATAAATGGATCGACGGCCTGCGATGTAAGTTTCTAGGGCAGACGCGCCTGTGCTAACGCTTCTCCCAACACGCCCAGGCGCGCGGCCGGATCCTGGCTCCAGTCGATGGCGTAGCTGATCCACAAATGCTGCCCGTAGCGGTTTTGCAGGCTGAACAGTTCGCCGGGAGTAATGACGATGCGCTGGGCCAGTAGCCTGTCGAAGACCTGGCGCATGTCCACGGGGTGTACGCTCTCGGCCCAGACGCCACAGCCGCCCTCGGGTACCTGATAACGCAACGTTCCACCCGTCTGTTCATCCAGTTGCCTTGTCATCGACTGCATGCGTCTGGCCAGGGTTTCTCGCAACGCCATCAGTTGCCTGTCCAGACGCCCACTGCTGCACAATCTGGCAATGGCTCGCTGACGAATCGGCGGCAGTTCGAATGCTCGCAGCCAGAAATACTGCTGCCAGCGCACCTCAAGGGTTTTGCACAGCAGGTAGCCGTAAGGAGCTTCAGGCCCAAGGCTCTTGTCAAATGCGCCGATAATCACCAGCCGTTGTGGGTCAACCCAGTGGCGCAAAGGGACCTGCTCGTGAGCAAATTGCACACCCGCATGGCTGTCATTTTCCAGCACCCAGACCTGGTGGCGGTTTAACGCTTGCGCAACGGCCTCGCTGTTACCCGGCGGGCGCAGGCTGCCTCGCACCGGGTTCAGTAAAGAAGGCAACACGGCAAGCCCGATATCATTGTCGCGCAACAGGCTATCGAGTCGAGCAGGATCAAGGCTGCCGGTCTCGTCCAGTGGCAGCTCGATAACGCGGATGTCGAACGATTGCAGCAAGCGCAGCAACGCCCAGGCGCAAGGCGACTCCACCAGCACCACAGCGCCGCGCAGCCCCAGCGTTTCGATAACGGCCTTGAACGCCCCATGCAGGTCCGGGGCGACATAGACATTGTCAGCGTGCCAGCAGTGTTCCGCGTCGCGGGTATAGCGGGCTGCCAGCGCGGTGCGCAGCTCTGGCTCGCCGAACGGCTGAAAACCTGGCTCCCGCAGGCGCGGATAACGGCGAACCAGTTCTTGCTCCATTGCCGGCAGCGGACTTTCCTGTGCATGTAGAAGGGTCGGTTCATCGCACCCCAGCAGCGACATGCCCGGGCGACGGGCGTTATCGCACAGTACGTGCAACAGATCGCCATCGCTGTCAGGGCATGCTCGCCCTTCCCTGTTCCCGCTGCACGGTGCCGAGTAATAGCCGGACTTGGGAAGCGAATAAACGCGCCCTTCCTTTTCCAGCAGCGAATAGGCGCTTTGTACCGTGGATATCGATACGTTCAGTCGCTGCGCCAGCTGTCGCAGTGACGGCATCTTCAGCGCCAGCTCGCCTTGCTGCTGGTCGACCAGCCGCACCAGATAGCGGTAAACCGCCTGATAGGCGAAATCCGTGTTGTTTTTCATCCAGGTATCCGCCGCTCAGCCAGACCAGGCTTCAGAAAATCGCGACATGACTGACGCCGGTTGCCGACAGCAGCCATGATCCGAAACCGGTTCAGCGCCCGGAAAGCATCTCGACCACTGCCTGACCGGTCACCGGGTCAACGGTCATGATTCGGCGTTTGTCAGGATCGGCAGCGCGAATTCTGGCGATGATCGAGTGCGGGTCATCGAAGTTCACCCGTTGTTTGCCGTAGAGGTTTTGCAGCGATTTGAGGTTCAGTCCGCTGATATCCACCAACCACTGCATCACTTGATCCGGGGCCGTCGAGCCTGACAGCGCCTTGTGCAGATCCGGCAGTGCCACCAGCATGCCGGGATGGCAGCGGCGCAGAAATGCTTCCAGGCCATCGCCCTGATTGACGAATGGCGAGAACAGCATGCAGACCAGTTGAGTCTCGTTCAGGCCAAACCCCTCCTGAGCGAAGCCTGAAGCCAGCTCGCGACGCGTCTCGATTCGCGCCCGCCCGGCATAAGCGCTGAGCGCCTGATCGATCAATCGCGGCGGCATCTGCTTTCTGCGCATCAGCGATGTTGCCAGTTCAAGGTATTCGGCTATCCCGTCGGCATAATTGCGCTCTTGCAGGTACTGCGCAGTCAGGCCACGCATATGAGCCATCAGCAAAGGATTGGCGCAATCGGACTCACTGAAGCCGAACGACAAATCATCGAAGCGAAAATCAAGAAATTCGGTCAGCAGATTCCAGTGCTCATCCGCCTTGCAACTGACCAGATCGGCGATGGTGATAAAGGCTGGCGCGTTGGCTTTTTCAGGAACCGCTATGGATCGGTTTGCCCGCGGGCTGTCTTCGCCGTCCCCGTACAGTTCGTGGTAATACGCCTGGCCGATCGTGTCGATGACCTTGAGTACGCCAGTCAGCGTCTGGTTGCCCCAACTGCCCGTGTACTGCCCGGTGCGCTGGGCCAGACGCATGATCCACGTCGCGTACTGCCGCTGCTCCCTGCGTGAATCGCCGCTGACCACAGCATCGACACCGTTACCCCAGCTCAACGCGCGCCCCAGAAATTCCGCCAGCCCCAGATAGCAGGTATTGCAAAACGTGGTGCGCGCGTCACCTGCGGACAGATGTCCACCGAGCAGCATGTCCAGGCGATTCTGCTCGCGCCCTGCGCTGGAAAAAGGCAGATCCGGCTCGAAGGCCTGGGTGTACTGGTTGTCGATCACCAGCGTTTCGACGCGCGGGTCGTCATACAGAAACAATGCTGAATAGGTGCGGTTGATGTTATCCATCACTGCGGGGGTCATGCCCGCGTGACGTCGGTTGGCGACCCGCAAATTGAACGTACCGGGCGATCGACAGGCAATGCTCAACTGGGCGGCGCGCAAAAAGGCCAGCGTGTAGGCACTGTCCTTGCCTCCGCCAAACGCCACCAGCACCTTGAAACCGGAAATTCGCTCGATCCCGCCAGCCGCGACAATCAATCGCTGAATCAACAACTGCAACGCCGTGCGTTCCGCACGGGTGAAATACCCCAGCAAACGTTGCAGCACTTGCTGATAGACGTAATTCATTGCCTGTTCATGGATAGAACTCATTGTGTGTCACCTGCCTGTCGCTCAAGACGCGACACGGTGCAGGCAGAACATTGAACATCAAGCTGACAACCAAGTTTATAGTCGAGCATGACTCATTCCCTGAGTGGTAATTACCGACGCATTATCAATATCTTCAAAACAATTACAATAGACAGTTTTCTTTTGAAAACAACGCAGAATGTTTACATAAGGCGGCCGTATTAGACAACGCGTTTAAACGCCTCACTCATTCAGCAGCCAAGGACTTATTATTTTGCCAATTATACTCCACGCCAGATCCCTCTATAGGAAGCTCCCGGCGAGCAAGAGCGTATCGACATGCAATGATGCTTTTACTCTGCCCTGTAGGAAACACCAGTGGCATTGTGCGCATTCTGACAGATTGATTAAACTTTAATACTCATGTCGCCCACAGCTCCATATTTACCTTCGTTCAGCGAAACTGAACCGGTACTTTCAATGAAGCCATAAAGAGCATCGTGCCCGACGCGGCATTGTCGAGGTGAAATATCACACAGCCGGCATTCAATTGTCTCGATCATCGCCAAAGGTTCTAAGCGGCACTCACCGACATCGACCCACTCTGTCCTAAGCTTGATCAATGCGCTCTGCATTAAAGACGCACAAGGAGTTTTCAAACCCAACAAGGACGTACAACCATGGCCATGCCATTCGCCTTATTCGACAACAGCTCATCCCCTACCTACGCCAGTCTGTTTCCGGAAAACCTAGCGCACACCACCTCCGCGGGCGCACTGGATTCCAGCGACGGGCCTCTCGCCTACCTGAGCGATCTGTATCAACGAGCCATCAAGCTGGAAATAATGGCCGACAACAAGGCCATCAAACTCGGTGTCCGACGCCCTGCGCTGGGCGATCTGCTGCTTGACGAAACCAGCGCCCACCAGACCGTATCCGCGCTAAAACTGGTGATCGATATACTCGCTCATCCCGCGCAGATGCTGGCCGGCATTACACCATTGCCGAATGCCATCGCCGCATCGGGCAGTCATGCAACGCTGCCATTCCATCTGGCTTTCCAGCAAATGCGGGCGGTGCTTGAGCAGAAGGGCATCACGCTGTTCGATGTGCACAAGCTTGCGTCTTATGATTATCCCAACTTCTGCTACCAGAATTTCCGCCAGAAAGACTTGCGCGCGGCCATACTCTCGGGCAGCGGCCTTGACCCGTCCCTGCACACACTGCTGCTGGACAATGAGACTGCGGCAAAAGCCGATTTTTTCAAAACTGCCTACGGCGTAGCCGGTAGCGCAACCGAGGCTCTGCTGGCGATCAGCGATGTAGCCCTGTTTCGCCACCAGACCGGACTGAGCGAACAGGACCTTTACGACCTGCTTGCCCTCAAAAGTACGGACGATGGAAAGCAGACCGGCTTCAGCACCACGGTAAAACGTTCCGAACACCTCCCTGTCGCATCGCAAACAGAGGTTGCAGCCAGTCAGGTTTACGGTGCCTCGTTTATCAACAATGCCAGCAGCCCGGCAATCGCCATTACAGTGCCCGCTGACAGCTCGTCAGGCCAGCAACTGACCAACGTCAGCGCCAGCCATTTCGCCCGCCTGCACAAGCTCATTCACTTGCAGCACTTCCTCGGCATGCCGTTCGCTGACGTCGATACGCTGGTAATGTCCGCCTTGCGTGCAGAAGGTCAAACCAAAGATTTCCACTTTACCGCCAACACGTTGCGAGCAATCAGCGTGTTCCGTTACCTGCATCGTGATTTCAAGGTCAGCGCATGGCAGTTTGCGACCATGCTTGGCGCGTTGCCGGTATATTCGGTGGGTCAGGCATTGCCCGCTCTGGATACCGTATTGGGTGCGCAGGCCGCCAACGGTAACGACAGCAATCAGACCCGAGTGATATTCGATGACGCTGAGTTCGATCTGGATACCGACGCGGGCCAGGCTACGCTGGCGCAGATGTGCTACGCATTGAAGATCGACGAACAGACCGCCAGAGATTTCGTTGCAACTACACAGCGATTCCAGCAACCCGCCGCAAAAGGCGCCCCGGCAAAACTGCCCAAACGATCACTGACCTTGTTTTCTGCGTTATATCGTCAGGTTTACCTGCCGCGCCTGTTGAGGCTATCGCCGCAGGCCGGGGCCGGTCTGATGTCGCTGCTGTTCATCGGCAACGACGACCTGCTCAAGCAACTGGCTGGCGCACCGACGCTTCTTGATAAAGACGATCAGCCGGACATCCTCGACGTGATAATGGCTGCGGTGAACCTCACTCAGTGGGCGAGGCTGCAAAACATCGGTCTGGATCTACTGGCGTTGCTGCTGACGCCCACGCCGGATATCGAGGCGAAAACGCTCCCCGCTCCGGCCGACTGGCTGGAATTGATCACGGAATCTGCAGATCGGCTGGGCAAATCATCGCTGACAGAAGCCAGACTTGCATCATTGGCCGCTGTGCAGCAGGTTGCACTCAAGGAGGACAAGAATACCTGGCTGCAGCTTTTCAACCCTCTGATTGACACAGATGGCTGGGTCAAGGCAATTCCCGTATTCCAGGGCCAGGACCGCTTGGCGGCGATCAATGCTCAGATTTCAATCTGTCTGACGGGCGCGTTAGCACAGAGTGATGCACTGGATGTAGATGCCTACCTCAAAACCGGTGAGGCCTTCGCCGCGCAGATCAATGGGGCGCTGATCGCTCAGGAAGATGTTATCAAGTCGTTGGGGGCGGCGCTGTCAGGCAATAGCAATCAGCCTGGTCGATCGGTATTGAGTGAACAGCACGTATTGCTCCTGTTGCGCTGGCTCGACATCAGTACCGCCACCTTGCTCAATGAAATAAAAAACAACGCAATTCAGGCGGGCAGCCAGAACACGTTCAGCAAAAGCGCATTCGTCATGTGGTCAGAGCTAAAACGCCATGCCGAACTGATCATGCGCTTCAACCTCAGCCCCGCCGGGCTTGAGTTGCTACTGGAATACCCTGAGCAAATGGCCTTGGACAAGTCGGGATCAAGCCTTGACCTGTGCTACCAGCTTTCATGCCTTGGCAATTGGGTCAAACGCGCTCAGGAGACTGGCTATCAGGAGTCCGATGTTCTGGATTATCTGCAGGCCATCAACAGCGATGGAGACGAGTCAACAGGACTTGAAGCGGCAGAGCGGCTGGCCAAGTTGATTGGCTGGAACGCTGAAGAAACGCTGTGTGCCGTGGGGACTACGTATCTGCCGGAGCCAAAGCCTGCGCCAGAGGCCACCAAAGTTATCGTCAAACCAGATCGTAAGACATTTGCCGATTACCTCGCCAGCCTGGACAAGAGCTCCAGAGACACCGTCAACGGGAATGGAGGAGTCTCATATATTGCACAAAACTATTATTGGACCCTGGACATCAACATTGTGTATTCAGGGATAAAGCCGATATTCATGTCGTTTCAAAAATTTTTAAGCGATAACCCTGGACCGCTGATCGTTAGTCCGGATGAGTTCACTGAAGTCTATTCGCAAAATAAGGAAAGAGCTGAGTACCTGAAGAAAAGTGGCAAACTCTTAAAATTTAAAGGTCAGATTCTCGGCTTTACTGACCGCACGCGAACCGGGGACCCTTTAAATGGGCTGCTGAACACGGCACCCAAAGAAGTAGCTGAAGCCAAACCGATTCAGAAGAGAGCTTTCAATGTCGCCGATGTCGATCAGGTCCTGCGCTTACAGTTGCTTTGCCAGAAGACAGGGCTGTCATGCCAGTCGCTTATCGCATTGACTGTACTGGATGCAAAATCATCCTATGGACAGGTTCAGTCACTTGCCACGCTGTTGTTCGCAAGTTGTGATGAGGCCGAGCAGCACGCTATCAATATTCCGCTCAACGAAGCGTGGCGAGATGCACTGGTTGGCTACCTGCTGATCAACTTGCCCAACACGCCTGACTACAGGTTTTCCACTGCTGCCGACGCCGACGATCTGTCCAACTTTCTGCTGACCGATGTGCAGGTTTCCAGTGAAGTCATGACCAGTCAGATGGCGCATGCGACGGCCAGTTTGCAACATTACCTCAGCCGATTTTTCGCACACCTGGAACCGGGTTACGACACAGCGGCGCGGAATATTATTGCTGACGCGGACGACGAATGGCGTCGCTATTGCAACCAGTACGCGCGCTGGCGCAGTTGGCACCAACAGGTCAACCATCCGGAAAACCTTATCCAGCCAGCCTTGCGGCCCGGCAAGAGCCAACCATTCGTCGAGCTGGAAAATGAACTGAATCAGGGCAAACTGACCAACGACATGGTGCAACTCGCGGTGGCTAACTACATCGGCAAGTTCGAGCACGTCAGCAACCTGCAAGTGGTCAGCGGCTACCTCGACGGCTTTGACCCGGTAAGCGATACCTACCATTTCATCGGCAAGACCAACGTCGAACCGACTGAGTACTACTGGCGATCGCTGGATATCAGCAAGCGCGATAATCTGGGGCAACTCAGCCCGCTGGCATGGAGTGAATGGGAGAAAATCGGCTTGCCTCTGAGCGGGCAGATCGTGCAAACACCAACCACAGATGGGCAAACGCTGGATGTGATTCGTCCGATCATCATCGCTGGGCGTCCCTATGTGATCTGGGTCGAACGCTCGACCACTCCGATACCCAGCGCAGACGAAACGAAGCAGACGCCTACAAAGTTCAGAAAAATTACCGTGCATTACTGCTATAAGCAGATAGATGGGCTATGGAGCCCAGCGAATGAGTTGCTGGCCCTGGACGGGACAAAGGATGGCAAGCGTTTAAAAGATGAAAATAACAATTACCTTAAAGACGACACTTACAAACCCGGGCTAATTGCTATTGTGGACGAACATGGCAAGCGCGAGAACGACCCCTGGTTGATCGCATTGCTTTACGATGCAACGACAGAAGACAAGCCTGAAAGAGAGAACCCTGTAAAAGGACAGCCAAAAATACCAGGTAAAAAGAAGGATGCGCTAGGAACGAAAGATTATGATTTTTTTGTTCAGGCACGTGATTTGTTGTTGATTGATGAAAAAGTGATAGGCGAAGAACACCAAAATGAAGAGGACAAGGAAAGCAAACTGCTTACTGCATTGCATACTGAGTACAACGATGCTAGAAGGATTCAGCACGTGTATGTAGGTGACATTTTATCCAGCCAATCCTACAAACTTGAGTTTCAACTTACTGAAAGCGACTTTCCTATAGAATCGACAACAGATTCAACCAAAGGTGAAAACCCCACCATCTTTACAAGAACATATGAAAGAGCAATTATAAATTTTTTCACTGACAGCACAGTACTTATACAGGACTCTGAACACATAAACGGGCTTGAAAATTATATCGCCGAAATACTCGAAGCCATAGGTATCTCGCCACCTACTAAAAATCAAAAAAAAATAGTTTTACAGTTAATGCTCGAATTATTTAACGACATCGGCAACGATAGAGGTAATGAATTTTTGACACGAAACCATTCAGAATTTTTTAAAATAAACAACACAATAAATACACCCGAATACTTAATTAAACACATAAAAACCTTAAACCTTAAAACTGCTTCAACAAACGGAAACTTAACTGTCGCACTACCTTTCACATCGAGCAAAATATCATACGAAAAACGTGTATTCACCACCCACGAGCATCTTGTCACCTTCGTCCCAGTCAAGGCGTCGCCGAGCACGCTATCGACTTATGTAAAAAGACCACTGAACAAAACCTTACGTATTTCATTCAACTTTTTGCAGCAAATACCGCTGCCCAACGGCGCATCGTCTGCCCTTCAGGGTGATGCCGCCTTTGCCTCCATACAGCTGAAAATCCTTACCAAAGCTGCCGCTGACGAAACGTTCGTAGAGCGGGCCAGGAAAGAGGTAGTGGCCAATGGAGAGGCTTTTATCGAAGCAGACCTTGATGAGATTTCACCTGGTACTTACCAGGTGGCGTTGGTGGGGGTGGACCACTGGGTGGTCAATCAACTCCATGAAGTCAAAATAGTCTCGTCTCGAACGTCTACTCTATGGGACTGCAAAATCACCCGCAACCCGGAACAGGCCCTTTACCTGGAACTCAGTGGTATGCAAGACCTCCCGTTCAGCACTATCCGGCTCAACACGTTGTTCGGCAAGCAACTGGTCAGCCGGGCCACGCAGTCGGTTGATCGTGTGCTGGCATGGGATACACAGATGCTACTGGAGCCTGCCATCGACGCCGAAAGTACAGTTTCGGTGGACTTCCATGGTGCCAACGGGCGCTACTTCCGTGAATTATTCCTGCATCTCCCGTTTCTGGTCACCACACGTCTCAGCGAGGAGAAACAGTTTCAGGAGGCGTTACGCTGGTGTACTGAGCACTTGTTTGACCCTTACCGCACTGGCACTGGAGAACATGACCAACCTGCGCTGTGGAGTACTAGGCCGCTTGCCGACATCAGCACAGGCACGTCGCAGCTTGATGATTCTGTCGACCCGGCGATACGGGCCTTCACCTCGTCCCGTCACTACCGGCAGGCAGTATTCCTGTTTCTGGTCGAACACTGGCAGCGCGAGGGTGATCATTATTATCGGCACCTCACCCGTGACAGCCTCACGCAGGCCTGGCTCAGCTATCAGCAGGCGCTCAAGCTGATCGGCCAGATTGCCGAAACATCAAGGGGAGACAGCTGGACGGCTCAACCGTTGAAAGGCATCACCGAAGGGGCGTTCCGTACCCCGCTCAACGCCCGCCTTACCGATCTGCGCAGCACCATCGAACAGCGCCTGTTCAACCTGCGCCACGGCCTGACGCTTGACGGCAAGACAATGCCATTTTTGCCACTCTACGCAACCGACGATCCGTTCAGCCATTCATCCGGGAAAGCCGGTGGACTCAGTTCCACCTATAATAGTGCCTTCGGCCTGATACCGGTCTATCGTTTTCCCGCACTGGTAACGAGGGTGCAGCAAGCAATAAGGGTGTTGACCGACATGGGTCGTCATCTGATGCATCTTATGGAGAGTGAATTTGACACATCACTGTCGGTGCAGCTACAGGACCAGCAAGTCCAGCTTGCTGACTTCACAATAAAGCTCCAGGCAGAAGCGCTCAACGCTGCCCAGGCAGGCAAACAGACGCTGATATCGGGTAAGCATGCAATAGATTTACGGCACACGTTTTATAGGGATCAGGTCTCCGAGGGGAAAACTGATCTTGAGTCTATAGCACTGCGTTGCAAGGTCGATGCTGCGTACATGGAAACTGCGACGTCGTTACCAGAGGCCGTGAAAGGAACGCTTGATGCGCTGCCCAATGTTTTCGGTATGGCAATGGGTGGTCAGGAATTTTCTGCTCCGGTGTCTGCCGCGATTGGTAGTGCTCATGCTTTGAGCAGAGCACTGGCCTTCGCGTCGGACAGATTGACTACCGAGGCCGAATACGAACGTCGCTCAAGAGGCTGGCAACTTGAAGTGGATCTCGCCGCTTTCGAAATGGCGACCCTGAACCAACAAATCGTCGAACAAGACATACTTATAAAATCTGCAGCAATCGCCGTCGAAGAAGCAAAAGCTCAGCGTATTGCAATGCAGGAAGCCTATGTGTCGATGACCACCGGCTTCACTATCATTCCTACCTACAACTGGCTGGTCGCGCGGATGAGCACTGTCTACGCCCCGGCCTACGATGCGGTATTGTCAATGGCTCTCGCCCTCGAAGGCGCCTGGCGCTATGAGATAGGCGACTACGAACATGCGCAGTTCATTCGCACCGGCGGTTGGAATGACAACTTCCGCGGCATGCTGGCCGGAGAGTCATTGCAACTGGATGTGCTGGAGATGGAAGCGGCTTACCTGCAGTCTTCCGAACGGCGCATGAACATTCGCAAAACGGTTTCGCTCAGATCCCAAGTAGGTATAACCGACGACGGTAAATGGCTTAAGACGTTGCAGGAACTGGGCACCAAGCCTCTGATGTTTTCCTTGAGAGCTGCTGACTTCGATCGTAACTATCCCGGGCATTATTTGCGTCAGCTCAAGCATGTGTCGGTGTCCTTCAAGTTGCAATCCAGTGATCCGGACGGCTTGCATAACCTCTGCGCTGTGCTTAACCAGACCGGCAGCACCACGCTGGTCAGACCGGATATCGAAGCCGCCAGGCTTTTGTACGGAACACGCAAGTCCAACCCGTACCTCAAGACCAATCTGCGCGCGCAACAGCAAATCGCGCTGTCTTCCAGCCTGTCGGACGACGGCCGGGGCATAGGCAGCGAAGACTGGCTGTGCGAGCTGATGTTCGACGATGGGCGCTATTTGCCTTTTGAAGGGACAGGCGCGATATCGAACTGGACGCTGGAATTTCCAGATGCAGAAGTTGTGAAGCAATTCATAGGAAAAGACAACAAAGCTGCAGTTACCGACATTCAACTGCACATCGTCTACACCGCCGCAGAGGGTGGCAGTCAGTTCGCGTCATCCATCAAGCAATTATTGAAGGAGCAGGAAACGCCAAACTCCTGAATGCAAAAGCCCTCCAGAACGGAGGGCTTTTTTATTACAGGGCAAAAAAATATTAGACCGACTCGACTTCCAGCACCGCACGCCCACCAATCGGGCAGACGTCCATGTAACGGTGCGCCTGCACCACCTGCTCGAACGGGAAGCTGCGCGTCTGCAACGGCGCAAGTACCTTGTCGGCGGTCATTTGATTGATCTGCTGCAAGGCGCGTTGCAGTGCAGCCTCATCCTGAGTAATACCCAGCTCAGGCTTGCCGGTGAAATTGCCCAGGCAGTGCACGTAGAACTGAATGTTTTTCTGGAACGCAGCGCAGGCCGGGAACGGCGTCTGATTACCGCCTTGCAGGCCATACAACACAAGGCTGCCGCGTGGCGCGAGCACATCACCCATGATCGACATCTGCGGGCCACCGAGGCCATCGAAAACGGCATCGACACCACGGTTTTCGGTGTATTTGTTGATCGCCATCAGCAAATCCTGCTCTTCGGTGACCACCACCTTGTCGGCACCCAGCGACTGTAAATACTCACGGGCATCTTCGGTTTTGGTCGCGGCGATCACCCGAACGCCCAGCGCCTTGCCCAACTGCACGAAAGCAGGACCGGAACAGTGGCTGGCGTCGGTGACCAGCACGGTTTGCCCGGACTTGATACGCGCCAGGTCAACATAGGCAAAGTACGCCACCAGATACGGTGTGTAATGCACGCTGGCCTCGACCGGCGAAAGCACATCCGGGTAGCGAGTCAATGCCCGACGCGGCAATACGATGGTTTCGCCATAGACCGGGTGCTGGTTGGCATCGGCTGCCGGAAAGCTGGCGACCTTGTCGCCGACTTGCAAATCGTCGACCCCATCGCCCAGCGCAGTCACCACGCCAGCCATCTCATAACCCAGGCCGGCAGGCAGCCGGGCATGGGTAGACGCGAGATTTTGTCGCCAGAGAACGTCGTACCAGCTGACACCGATGGCCTGGACGCGCACCTGCACCTCGCCGGTAACAGGCGACGCGACAGGATGCTCTTCGAGCTTGAGCACCTCGGCCGGGCCAAACTGGTGAAAACGGATCGTGCGGGACATTTAGAACCTCGCCTGGTAAACCTTGATGCCACAAACTTTATCCGGGCATTGCCGGGAACACTATCGGTGGCTATTGATAGTCGACATGCCTGTCATCGATTGTGTCCTGTGAGCTGCATGTCGCAGCCAGAAAGCGTCTGGAAGCCACGATGCGTAATGGCCGCCATTGTTCGCATGTCGACGAGACATTGCAAGCCATGTGGACATTCCGTGGCCTTGCCATTAATTTTCCCTGCGCCAGACCCGCATTTGCTCGTACTATCGCACCCTGCTCACGTCCCAACCGACAAATGGCCCGAGATATTCCGCATGAATCGTAACGACCTGCGTCGCGTCGACCTCAATCTGCTCATCGTTTTCGAAACCCTGATGCATGAGCGCAGCGTTACACGTGCGGCGGAAAAGCTGTTTCTGGGCCAGCCAGCCATCAGCGCAGCACTTTCTCGGCTGCGCGGCCTGTTCGATGACCCGTTGTTCGTGCGTACCGGGCGCAGCATGGAGCCCACCGCCCGCGCCACAGAGATATTCGGCCTGCTTTCCCCGGCACTCGACTCCATCTCGACAGCGGTCAGCCGTGCTTCAGAGTTCGACCCGGCCACCAGCACTTCGGTGTTCCGTATCGGTTTGTCGGACGACGTCGAGTTTGCCTTGCTGCCCACCCTGCTCAAACGCCTGCGCTCTGAAGCTCCGGGGATTGTGCTGGTGGTCAGACGCGTCAATTACATCCTCATGCCGCCATTGCTGGCCTCGGGTGAAATCTCGGTCGGCGTCAGCTACACCCAGGACCTGCCTGCAAACGCCAAGCGCAAGGTTCTGCGCAGGAGCAAGCCGCAATTGTTGCGCGCCGACTCGATACCCGGCCCCTTGAGCCTCGACGACTTCTGCGCCCGCCCCCACGCACTGGTCTCCTTCGCCGGCGACCTGAGCGGGTTCATTGACGAGCACCTGGAAAAAATCGACCGCAAACGCCACGTCGTCCTCGCCGTACCACAGTTCAATGGCCTGGCGACACTGCTGACCGGCACCGACATCATCGCCACCGTGCCTGACTATGCCGCGCAGGTACTAACAGCCGCTGGGGGCGTTCGGTCTGAAGACCTGCCGATTGAAACCCGCACGTTCGAACTGCACATGGCCTGGAGGGGCGCGCAGGATAATGACCCGGGAGAGCGTTGGTTGAGGTCGCGGATTCAGATGTTTTTTGGGGATCCGGATAGTCTGTAGGGGTCGGCAGGCAGGCCGTTCAGCTGATCATTTCTACCTTTTCATAGACCATGGAGATCCATTCAATTCCAGTGGATTGCTACATTCGGGGGCATATTTGAGGGCATGCTTTGGATGGTTTCAAAAGGATGCCCCCAGCCTAAGGCCGAGCAGACTATTGATGAGGATAGCTCCGACCGGACTCTCTGTGAGTCGATAGACTGGCCTGAGGCTTTCAGCTGAACGTTGAACATGCAGCCGATTGACTCTCCGACATCACCACCATACGAGCATGATTGAGGATTCAAGATGGCTGAAAACGAGAAATTATGTGCGCTTTGCAACGATGAGCATGATTTACAAGACAGCCATCTCTTGCCAAAGCACTTTTATAAATACATAGATCGAATGAAGAAAAAGGGGACAAAAACTCAGTTCAAGACGGACGACAATCGCCTTAACAATCTCGGACGTCAGGTGACGCAGTATCTGCTTGGTAAAAACTGCGAACGCCGTTTCTCCACATACGGAGAGGACTACTGCGCAAAGCTGATCGCGCCCAGACCAAATGAAATGCCCATCATATATGATCATCTCAAGGGACTTAAAGACTCAAGCCTCTATGCTAAAGATGTTCCAGGCCTAGAATCGAAGAAAATATACTACCTTGCGCTCAGCATCATCTGGAGAGCATCGCAAGAGGGCTGGCCAAACTACAATTCTATATCCTTGCCAGAAGAAGACTCTCTTGCCATCAAGGACTATTTACTGTCGGACGGCGCACCTAACTTCCCAGCAGGCTACTATTTGGAGGTTAGTGTTTCACCACCGACTGATATTTGGACAACAACTTTCCCCACGCGCCTGAAAGACGGCACAATTTTCTTCAACTATAACCATCTCGAATTTCATATCAAAAAAGATCAGTTCTTGTTCGACCTGTATTCGCATCCCAACCAAGGTGCCGTACCAATAATTTATAAGCTGAACAGCAAGCGATCCAAAAATTTGATGACAGGTCAGATGAGGGCGTATAAAAACGCCACAGCATCCAAAAAGGTAGTCAGACTGGGTCAAAATTCGGGGAATACCGAAGCTTAAGAATCCCAAAGCAGTGAGCTAGCACGTTGTGCTCACTCAATCAACTGTTGAGCCCATACTGTCAAGGTGAGATTTCGCGGGCTGGCCAAGAACCATGCACATAGAACCACTTTGTTTGCCTTGTCGAACCTATGGATGTCGCGGCGACGTTTATTGGACATGGCAGGACAGGTGCGTCCGCCATGAGACAAATGGGCCCGATGGCCCTTCTGCAAGGCAAAAAACGGGTTTGAAAAGCGTTTTTTCGGGCCGTTTTTCTGATTTGCTGTCCCCACTCAAGTAAATTTCACCTTGACTTGGGTATTCACGCCTGAATAGTCGCGTGCTTCAGACCATCCCTAGAAAACGCAATATTCCACTACTGTCATTATCCCTACCTTAAGTTGTGCCTGTAAGAGGTTACGCATACGAAAGGCTGATGCTCAGATTTCCACGCTAAATAACGGTCTGCCCAGCAGTCCTCATCGTGTCGCCAGACGCCTCACCGACCGCAAATGTCTTATGACACTCTAGGACCGGTCAGGACGCCCCCAAGAAAATAGCTACTCCGGAACTTTCAGGAGGCCTTCTTCATCAACCAAACGACCACAGGCGACGACGTGCTCGACCATCGCCGCCACACGTTCTCGTACCGAAGCCGAGATAGCTCGGATGCCGATGGCGCGCGCAACGCGTTCGATGACCTGATCGCGGTTCGCGCCAAAGTTACGCGCTACGACGATGACGATGGCCTCTGCAAGTTCTGCCTCCGGTAGATACTCCGCCCGGCGGAGCGCCAGTGAAGATACCTGCGAACGATCGCGTGGAACGACAGGCGCGCTGGCCATGGCGAGCCAAACGCCGTCACGCACCACAGAGTTCTGGCGGACAGCCACATCGATGGCCCTTTCGACGGCGTCCTGAATCCGGCTACCAGCTCGCTTGGCGCCCCAGGCGTCACGGATACGGGACACGACCTCATCGGTATGCACGGGTCCCTCTATACGCACAACATTAACCGCAATCTCGGTAAGAACGCCGGTCGGGGTATCGTGGATTTCTTCCGAACGATGTGTTGGCCGCTGTGGGTTCGCTTCGACATACGGTTCGAAGGTGAAATCACCGTCTTCCGTCCTCAGCTCCCGTTCGATGGCAGCTGCATCGACAGCCTGCTCTTTTGAAAGGACCTCCTCGACTACGCGCTCGTCGAACGCAGCACGAGCCGCATCGATCTGCCGGCAGACAAGGTCGAGTTGCTCTTGTGGACGCTGGAACCAATCGGTGCTCCAGATACGGTGGAGGTTCCAGCCATGATCGAGCAAAACCTGCTGGCGAAGACGGTCACGGTCCCGGGCGGACTGGGCGCTATGATACGACGCGCCATCGCACTCGATGCCCAGGAGGAAGCGACCCGGGCGCTCCGGATCAGTCACCGCAAGGTCGATAAAGAACCCAGCCAAGCCCACCTGACGCTGGACACTGTATCCGCGAGATTCGAGAGCCGAGGCAACCTGCTCTTCAAATATGGAATCAAAGTCCCGTCCCGTGACGGCAGCCGTGTCGAGCTTTCCCGTGCGGGCATAGCGGAGAAAGATACGGAATGCCTCGATACCTTTGCGGCTGGCGGAAAATGCAGGATCGATGTGCTCATCGGTCGTTGAGGAGAACACCTCGCATCGCTGCTTGGCGCGGCTGATCAGCACGTTGAGGCGACGCTCGCCGCCCTCGTTATTGAGAGGCCCGAAACGCATGGGTACTTTGCCGCCTGGTACGGTCGGTCCATAGCCAACCGAGATGAAGATGACATCCCGCTCGTCACCCTGAACGTTTTCAAGGTTCTTGATGAAGAAAGGCTCACTGTTGCGGCGGTTGAAGAACGCCTCCACCTCCGCTGGCAAACCACGGCGGAGTACTTCAAGCTCGTCGAAGATGGCACGGCTTTGCGACGCGGAGAACGCTGCTACACCCAACGACAGATTCGGATGCATACGGGCGTGCTGGACGATAGCCTCAGCGACTACCTTGGCCTCTGGCCCGTTGACGCTCTTTACCGGTGAACCGAAGACGCCATCCCGAACATGGTGGAAGCGCAGGCCACGCCCACCCTCCTGAGTCCAGGGGCTAGGCACGATGAATAGCTTGTTTTCATAGAACTGGCGGTTGCTGACTGCAATGAGCGACTGGTGGCGACTACGGTAATGCCAGCGGAGCATGCGCATAGGCAGGCCGCGTGCGGTAAACAGCCCAAGGATGCTTTCAACGTCGCTGACCTTCGTTGGCTCATCCTCGTCAATGTCTTCATCGCCACTGGTGAGCTTGGCAAAGAAACTGGTTGGCGGTAGCTGACGAGGGTCACCGACCACAACCACCTGCTTCGCACGAGCCACCGCACCGAGGGCGTCGACCGGCTGAATCTGGCTCGCTTCGTCCATCACGAGCAGGTCGAACTCAAGTGCACCGGGCGGCAGGAACTGCGCGACCGACAACGGGCTCATCATGAAGACTGGCTTCAGGGCGGTGAGCGCAGGTGCCGCGCGTTCGACCAGCTTTCGCAGGGCCATGTGACCCTTCTTCTTCTGAATTTCCCCCCGAAGCACCCCGAGTGGGCCAATCGAACCACTGTCTCTTCGAGGAACATTCTGGTGGTGAGCCTGAACGACTTCGCCTGCCGCCGCTGCGATACGCAGGCGGTCAAGCTCGGCGAACTCGCGGACAATATGGCCGTGGGCGACGCCATCGAAGCGGCCCAGAGCCGGTTCAGCCTTCAGCACCCGACGGTATTGCCCTTCAAAATAAGCGAACTCGAACGCAGCGACCGCGCTCGTTGTCGATAGCCGTCCATCAGCAAGTCGGGCGACGAAATCCGCGCAACCGTCGCGAACGGCCCGTGCAGCACGATCGCGATAGGCCAGCCACCGGTGGAGTTCTTCCTGCTCGGTAACCCAGCGTGATAGCCGCCCTGTCAGGGAATCCAGATGCGCCTCATGGATGAGCGGCGCACCAACACTTGCTGATAGATCGAGTGCAAGCTCATCTGCGATGGCGTGGAAGGCGGTAGCGAGATGCACGGCCTGTTCGTCGAGAGCCTTGGCGCGAGGAATGAGAGCCTCACGCTCATGGACTCGACCGGCCAGCGCGCGGATGTCTCCATTGACTTTGAGCCAGCCAGCGGCTGTCGAGAGGGCGTCCCAATCACTGTCGAGCCCTCGCCACGCGGAGCCGAATAGTGCGCGGCCGAGGCTATCCCCATCTCGTACTCCCTGACGCGCCTCGCGTCCCGCATCGAGCCTTTCAAAAACGGCACAGACTGATTCTGCGCTAGTGGGGGCCTGGATCAGGAAGCCGCTTACCGTCGACCAGGCATTCGTGTGGCGGACGGCGAGCTGCAACAACGACTCGAGGTCGAGTTGTTCAGGCGCGGTGGCGTCGCCGAACGCCTGCGTTGCCTGTGTAAGAAAATCGACATGGACGCCGGACAGGTCGGGAGCGACCTGCGAGAGCAAAAGGCTTACGTACTTCGAACGCTGGGCGACATCATTCTTCTCAGGACCGCGGGAAGCGATGAGACGGGGTTCGGCCCCGAGCCCGCGCAGGGACCGCATCCATTCAACCAAAGCCACGAGCGGCGCGGAGACCGAGCTATCGCCTTGCCAGTCATCACCGAAGGCTGCCTTGCCAAAACTGTCTTCATTGCGCAGGACGCGCCGCGCTTCCTGACCGCGGATCAGGGTATCGAGAGAAGCCAGGGTCACCGGGAGAGGTTGGGCGGGCTGAACCAGGACCGAGCGCATGAGCTTGTTGGCTGCACGCCAGTCGCCACTGAGGAAGCGGAATAGGCTTGTGCCCTTCGCAGCGAGCGCGGCGCGGGCGGGACCTACGTCGATATCCCAAGCGAGCTCCTGGAGCTGACCTGCCAGTGACGTACGAACCCCTTCGAGCTCAGCGACGGTATGGGCGATCTGCCCGGCCCGCTCTACGCCTCCCTCCCATAGCTCGGAAGCGAACGTTTCGGGGCTCGCCGGTGGCGCATTTGCAACCCGCTCGCCGATCTTGGCGAGGCGGGCAAATTCGCCAGCGGTCGGCGCGCATTCGCGGCCCAGTGCGTGAGACAGACCGCGGGCAGCCTGCAATAACGCCGGGATGGCGTCGCGAACGGCGCAGAGGCGGCGAACGGCATCCGCATTGAAGTCACCAGGGCATTCGGTGAGCGCCTGCTGCGCCTCGTGGGTGTCCTCGTCCCATGCCTCAACATTGACTTCGGTCGACAGCGATTGGCGCAAGGCGGCAAAGCGGTGACCCAACGCTAGCAATGTATCGACCATCGAAACGTTTGACCAACCGTCATCTGCCATGGCAGCGGCATCAAGCACAGGCGCCACACTGATGCGCCGGGCGAGTGCGCTGACAGGGACCAGCTCTTTGAGCGTGCGCGGAAACTCGGCTTCAAGCAAACTGGCAGTAGCATTCATGTACTGGCGGGCGTTCTGGAGCTGGCCGCGCAGGGTTTCGATACGAGCGACGAGACGCTCACGATCGGTTGGTAGCATCGCTTCGATGCCCACCCCGGTAAAAGCGTGGTCGTCGGGTGTGCCGATGATCTCAATCCGTGTGACAAGGTCGCTCAGAAGTGTATGGCGCCGTTCGAAACCATCCGCCCCCCAAGCGTCGATTCCCTCCAGAACGACATCGTTGGGCATCACCCCCGCTTGCCGCAGGCGCGCGAGATGACCCATGACCTGGAATGGGGACAGACTGGATGCTGGGTCGACAGCATGGAGCCGCGCTACATGGCCGTTCAACTCGTCCCGCGCTTCGGTCAGGCGAGCAATTAGACTTCCGGTGGGAGCTGACTTCGGAGCTCCGAGATCCCAAGTGCGTCGGAGCTCATCCAGTACCGCGCGCTTGTTAGCCTTGTTGCTGTGGAGTTCCAGACAAGCATCGCCCACGCCCTTTTCATCAAGGCGACGTTTTACCACCTCGAGAGCAGCCATCTTCTCCGCCACAAACAGAACAGTTTTGCCGTCCTTAATGGCCGACGCAACGATATTGGCAATCGTCTGGCTCTTACCGGTGCCAGGAGGGCCCTGAATCACCATGTCGCGACCGCGACGCACCTCATGGATGGCAATAGCTTGCGAACTATCGCAATCGAGGATGTGGAGCATCTCCGCCGGCGGGATGACCGGATCGATGTTGGCGCTCTCGTCGAGCATACCCTCTCCACCAGGGAAGCCGTCGGAGAGCAGGCCTTTGATGAGTGGGCGATCAACGAGTGTGTTGCCCTTAGGCCACACGGCGGGGTCGAGGTCTCTATACATCAGGAATTTGGCAAAGGAGAAGAACCCGACGGTCATCTCATCCCGCAGCACTTCCCACTGGGGCTTGTCCGCCACCGCAGCCGCAACATCCGTAAAATAGGAATCGATATCGAAGCTATCGCTGGCTTCGAAGGCGGGCATACGAAGCTTGTGAATGCGGTCGAGGTATGCTTCCAACGACAGGTTAGATGCGACATCTTCAGCGCGAGCCTTGAGTCGGAATTTCTCGCCCGCCGTTCCGCGGTTCAACTCGACGGGAATCAGGATCAGGGGAGCATGGCGGACGTTCGCTGCATTGTTCGGATCGATCCACTTGAGAGCGCCAAGGGAGGCAAAGAGGACGTTCACGCCCTGTTCTTCTTCGAGCGTCTTTGAATTCAGGTACAGCTCGAGCAGGTGTTTTTGCAGACCCGTGCCCGTGAGCCGAGTCTGGAGCCTTGTGTCGCTGTGACGGGTGAGTACGCCCCTCTCGTCGACGCTGTCGTCGGGTTGGGCAAGCTGGTCGATTTCATCGGACTCAATGGCCGGCTTTGTGTCGTCGGCTGCCGAATCGTCATCGGACTCATCAGTCGCCGCCTTGCCGGCCAGGAAGGTAAACGCCTTTCCCTCCCGAACGAGGAGGCGATAGACCTCGGATGTCTTCTCATCAACGATCGCTATCGCCGAGGTACGGCTCGATCGCGGCATATTAAGGAGTCGATTTCGCGCTGAGAGGTCAAGCAACTGTGTACGCGCCTGCTCAAGCTTCTCGGCGTTGGGGAGCGTGCTCTGGAAAATCGATGCATCCATGGTCGAGCCGGGCGTTGCTGCTTCTGTCTTACTGTCCATCGTCATGTCCCTGGCGGACAATTTCCGCCGAACGAGCCCTTCATTGGGCGATCAGTCTATTTTCGCATCTCGGGCGGACATACGTTGGCTGCCGATAAGGCCAGGAGCCAAGTTGCGACCAGAAATCTCCTTCCAACATCGAAACTGCGTGCGCCTGTTCCAGATAGCATCCATATTAATCCACTGGGAGGCACTTCCAGTACGGTGATTTGATGTCGAGCAATCAATTTATGTAGAGGGCTGGATACGTGTGTCCATGCCGCTTCCTCTGTCACACCATTTGATAGGCTTTAGTGCGCCGTCCTCGGTGTGCGCTTGCCGACGTTTTCGCACAACCCGTTAAAACCAGGGACGACCACGCATGACTATGGTTTTCCTCATGCTCACTGTATCGCGACCTCGGCGACATCACCCCCGGACAGAGCTTGACGACTAGATTGACTTGGCCTTCTTCGTCCTCAAGATATTTGGCATGGTTATAGGCCGAACCCACCTTATTCGGATCAGCATGGGAACAACTGCGCATCTACCCAGATCTTGGGGTAGCCGATCTCTTTCAGTTCTATCGAAATGGTTCCGCGGATGCCGTAGCCAGTTATAAGACTCTCGTAATCCATTCGCTTCAAAGCTGCGTTGGGGGTGTTCTCGCTGATGCGTTTTTTGAGTTCGCGGTGGTGCGCAAGCAGGTGTTTCTTGGCTGGGCGCATTGCTTGCCTTAGAGATCGTAAATCTCGATCGCCCGTATATCCCGCGCTACGTGGGGCACAACTGGGGGCATAGTTTAGTTTTTCCGACCTGAAAATACTGCGCTAGGACCCAGTCAAAATGTTCTTCGGCGATCCCGATATTCTGTAGGGGTCGGCAGGCAGGCCGTTCAGCTGATCATTTCTGCGTTTCCACAAACCATAGAGCTCCATCCACCTCCAGTGGATTTCTACATTGGGGGCACATCTGAGGGCATGCTTTACCTCACTGCACACACGGGCGGCTGTAACTTGATCAAGCAATCAAGCCCTGCGGTGGAAGACCTACTCCTCAAGGCGTTCATGCTGGAACTGGATACAGCCCCCAAAACCGTTCTTACACAACAAACCGATTAACCAACTGATTCAGATTAACCGCCAGCTTCGACATTTCACCGCACGCACTCGCGGTTTGCGCGGCTCCCGCAGCACTCTGTGTCGCAAGCTCACGAATGCTGACCAGATTTCGGTCCACCTCTCGAGCGACGTGAGACTGTTCTTCAGAAGCGGTCGCGATCATGAGGTTGCGTTCATTGATTTGAATGATGGCCGTTGATATTTGATCCAGCGAGGTACTGGCCTCCTGGGCAACGCCAAGTGATTCGGTCGCAAGGTCTCTGCTCGTATTCATCGCCTTCACGGCCAGGTCAGAATCGCTCTGGATGGCAGCAATCATCTGCTCGATTTCTTGAGTAGACACCTGGGTGCGATGGGCTAAAGCCCTTACTTCGTCAGCCACCACCGCAAATCCACGGCCTTGCTCGCCCGCCCGTGCGGCTTCGATGGCGGCGTTCAACGCCAACAGGTTGGTTTGCTCTGCAATGGCCCTGATTACCTCGACAACCTTGGTGATGCTCTGAGCACGGTCTGACAACCCTTGAATCTGCTCGCTCGTGTTTTCAACGTTACCGTTCAGCTTTTCAATTGACTCTAACGTCTGAGCCACCCGCGCCAAACCTACCTCGGTATAGCCTTGGGTACGTTTTGACTCTTCGGAAGCTGACTCGGCATTACGAGCGACCTCATCAACAGCAGCGCTCATTTCTGTGACCGCTGTTGCTGCCTGATTGACTTCATCGTTCTGGGAAACAAGGCCGCGACTCGACTCCTCGGTAACCGCCGTCATCTCTTCAGACGCAGACGCCAACTGATTAGAGGAATCGGATATCTGCATGATGGTGTTTCGCAGGTTTGCCTGCATCTGCGCGAGCGCTTTCAACAGTCTCCCCGCTTCATCAGTCCCGCTTACCAAGACCTCCTTGGAGAGGTCACTGGCCGCGATGCGCTCAGCGACAGACAGCGCGTCATTAATCGGGGAGGTAATACTTTTCGTCAGCAGTAATGCCAAACCGACCGTCAAGATAACGACACCCGCTATCAGGCCTACAACAAGCCACAGGCCGTTTTCATAGAGATCCGTCGCAGTTTGCCCGGCCCGTGCAGCGCCTTCGTTGTTAAAGTTGGTGAGGTCTTTGATCTGCACCTCCATAGTGTTCGTCATTGGACGGATGCTGGTACTCACCAGGCTGACCGCAGCCGCAATATCACCCTGTCTCATCAACGGCTCAAGAATATCCAGTTGCTTGGAATAGGCATCGGCACTGTTTTTTACCGGAATATAAAGCGAGCGCTCCTTTTCATCGGCGATGAGGGGCTCATAGTTCGCCACCGCTTCGGTGAATGCCTTACGGTAGCCAGCGAAGCTTTCAATATTCTTTTGAATGGATTGAGGGTCAGCAAGGCCTCGCTGCGTTTCGAGCCTCAGGCGAAGGGTCGTGGTGTTCATCAACGACGTTTGGCGGATGCTGGCCATCCAATTGAGTTCGACGTCTTTCTCGGCGTCTCTGAGCTTGCCCATTTGCAGGACTGCAAATACCCCCAGCACGAATACCAATGCGATGATTGACGCGAAAAACAAGGCAGCTCGTGGAGCTAAATTGAGGTTTCGGAGGCGCATGCGAGATTCCTGCTTTTCAATGATGGCTGACATATTAAAGAGGCTATCGACCCAAATCTGGAAACTTTAAGCTCGTCGTCGAAAGGCCCTTTGGATGGTAGAAAGCGGTCACGACTTTACAAGACCTCAACTCAGCAGTGGCCTGAATCCAGAACGGGCTGGCCTATGAACTGCTTTCGTGTGGAATGGGCCATCGACCGCCCCTCGACGCAGTTGCGACCTCTGGTTTTGGCGCAGTAAAGAAGTCGATCTGCTTCCCTCAGGGCCGCTGTGTAACCCTCCTTCTCGAGTGCGTTGATCGCAACCACGCCCGAGCTGATTGTTACGTTCCCCAGCGGGCTGGCGGAGTGCTCTATCAGTGCGTTTTCAATGGATAACCTGACCTCTTCGGCAACGCTTAAAGCACCCGTTAAATCTGTGCCAGGCAACAGAATCACAAACTCTTCTCCGCCATATCGTGCGGCCAGGTCGCCAGGCCGCTTGATACCGCTTCCGATAAGCCCCGCTACCTGGCTTAGGCAGTCGTCGCCCCGCAGATGGCCGTAGCAGTCGTTGTATTGTTTGAACCAGTCAATATCCAACAAAATAAGGGCGATGGATGAGTTATCTCGGGAAGCTCGTTCCCACTCCAGTTGAAAGGTAGCGTCGAAACAACGCCGATTGGCCAGATGCGTCAAACTGTCGGTCCTGGCGATGATCTCGAGGTCGGCTCTGGCGATACTCAACTCATTTTCCGCAGTGATCAGGTGCCGGATTTGCCTGTATAGCAAGATGCCGAGTAAAACCAGGGTCAAACTGATCATGCCGACCAGCGCCATGGATCGATATGCATAAGCCCACCAAGGGGCGAATACATGCTCGCAGGACACACCAGCGGCGGCGACGATAGGCAATCCGGACACCCGCCGATAGGCATAAATTCTTTCCACGCCATCCACTACAGACTTGAACACAGCGGTGCCGCTCTCGCTGTATGGCAGATAGCGAGTGAACAGATCACCTTTGGCGATATTGGTGGTCATCAATGCTGCCAGCGTCGGTCGTCGAGCCAGCAGGTCGCCATTGTTCAGCGCGAGGAAAATAACGCCCTTGTCGTCCACATCCATGCGTTTGAAGAATGATTGAAAATAGGCCACAGGCACAGTCGCCAGAGCCACACCTGCGAATGTGCCATCCGCAGTATTGATACGTCGGCTGATCGGGATGACCCGGTCTCCCGTGCTGCGGCTCTCAATGATGGAACCGATGTGGATGGACTCGTCGGCGTTGTCGCGGTGATAGACGAAGTACGCGCGGTCACCGTTGTTTTTTACCTGTATACCTTGAGAAAAAGAGTTGGCGACCCAGTTGCCTTGAGCGTCGTAGATAAAAAGCCCCTGAATGCCGTTGACGTTCAACACGTCCTGAGCCATTCGCTTCGCCAGTCGAGCTTGCTGAGGCCCTTCTACACCATCGTGCTCCACGCGTTCCACGAGATCACGCAGCGTATTATCAGCCTGTCGTACCGTATCCTGAGCTTGCTGCTCGGCAGCAAGAACGATGTTTGAAACCGTAATTGTGGCGGTAGCGACACGCTCACGCCTGGACTGGTTCATCTGCCAGGCTGTAGCCAAAACCAGCGATACACACACCAGGGCAATAAAGCCAATCAGTGCTTTGGTGAGCATGGAAGGCGCGAGCCTGACCGAGGAACGATAAACATGCTTCATGGGGGCGTCATCAAATTGACTTTTGAACGCTTTATGCATCTTTCGTACCCTGATAGCGGGTCTGGCCAGTGCCTTCACTTCTTGCTTGTCTTCGGTTAAAGCCGAGGTGCTGACTGGACCTCCTGGCTAATGGTCCGTGACATCCTCGCGTTGCTCAACTAAATTACGCCCCCCGAAACGCCCTGAGCCTTTCGCGCCTCAAACCTGAAATGCCTCAAACCTGAAATAGTGAAATTCAATGCCTGATTCCCAGACCAACGAAGCCCTGACCTCCTCCAAGCTGGAATACGAAAGCGCAATTGGTCTTTCCCAGCACGTGCCGCAGGCCAAGACCATCAGCGAGATGGTGCTTGATGCGTTTCAGACCGCCAAGGAAAGCGAAGAAATCCGTGAGCTGCGTGCCGCCATTCGTCTGGCGCAGGATGAGCACGATGACGACAAAGCCTACGAACTGATGGGCCAACTGAAACGCCTCAAGGATGCCGAAGCGGCAGACAGCGCAGCACTGGCCGATCTTGGCACGCAGTTCCCGATCAGCCGTATTCTGTCCAGCTACAAGAATGACCCGGCATTTCAGGAACTGGTCTACGGCTTGGCGCTCAAGGTGCTGAACCAGACGCATCAGGCGATCAGCAACCCCACTACCGCCAAGAGCAAGACAACGCGTGCCCGCAAGGAAGCCGAGGTCTACACCATCAGCAAGGATGGCCAGAGTGTCAGCCTGCCGTTGCGCACCCCGCGTTCCAACCTTAATGTCGACCGCGAAGCCCTCGAGTTTCTTGGCTTCACCTTTGTCGGTGAAGGCGATACCGCCGAACTGCAGGAAACAACCTTCGTCGACAATGAAGGCAGCGAGCTGCCGGTGACCCGTAAAAACATCGTCACCGCGCTGCAACAGGGCAAGGCATTCAACGCTTACAGCATCGCCTGATGAATGATCGGCCGGTGACCCGATCACGCCATCGCGGTCGCCTGGCCGACCGCCGTCTGTTGAGCGAAAAGCAAGTCCAGTGGTTGCCTCCAGCCACTGGCACCGATTTACTCCAGAAGCCGATCGCCTCGCGCAAAACCATGAACCCGCGCCCGTAGCGCAATAATCAGGCTCAGCACTGACAACACAAACAAGACCCAGGGAAATACACCCACGCCCCAATGTCCAAGCAGCACACCACCCAGTAACCCACCGCCTGCAATAGCGCTGTTCCAGACGACGACATTCATCGAAAGCGCCACGTCAGCGCCCTCGCCTGCCGAGTCGGCGAGCGCGGTTTGCAGAAGCGTAGCGGCACCGCCAAAGGTCAGACCCCAGATAAATACGCCTGCATAGATGGCCAGGGCCGAGCCAGAAAACACACCCAGGAACACCGAAACCGCCGCGAAGCTCGCGAGGCTGGCCAACACCGTCTTGCGTAAATGACGATCAACCAGCCGACCCGTTACCCAGATGCCCGCCAGCGCAGCGACACCGAATGCCAGCAATACCAAATCGACGTCCCTCGCCAACCCGGCCTCGGAAACAAACGGCGCGACGTAGGTATAAAGAATGTTGTGAGCCAGCATCCAGGTGAAGACCACTCCCAGTACCGAGCGCACGCCCGGGGTGAAAAAGACCTGACGCAATGCCATGCGCCTTGACGCGGACTGGCCAGGATAGTCCGGCACTTTGATCAGCACCCAGACGATCAACAGCAGGGTCATTGCGGACATCAATCCGAATGCCATGCGCCAGCCCATCAATCCGCCCAGCCAGGTTCCCAGAGGCACGCCCAATGACAACGCGATGGGCGTTCCCACCATTGCGATCGCCAGCGCGCGGCCCTGCAATTGGGGAACAACCATACGTCGTGCGTAACCCGCGATAAGGCTCCAGGCCAGCCCCGCAGAGACGCCAGCGAAAAACCTCGCGATCAGGGTCAGCCAGTAGCTGGAAGACAGCGCAGTGACGGAATTGAACACCAGGAAGCCGACAATCGTCAGCAACAAGACTGTTCGGCGACGCCAGCTTTGCGTAGCGATGGTCAGCGGAATGGCTGCCAGCAGTGAGCCCAACGCGTAAACAGTCACCATTTGCCCTGCAAACGATGCCGAGACTCCCAGGCCACTGCCGATTTCGGGCAGCAAACCCGCAGGCAACGTCTCGGTCACGATGCAAATGAACCCTGTCATCGCCAAAGCCAGCAATGCCCCGAGCGGAAGTTTTTCGCTCTGTTTCTCGTCTGTCGTCATTCGAATCTCCCCACTAATATACTGATCGATACAAATATAGGCAGAACACCCCAGGTGGTCAACGACTTATGTATCGACTAGTATTTAAATAATTCTGGAGGAGACCCGGCATGGCACAGATGGGACGTCCGCGCACGTTTGACCGTGACGTGGCAATCACTCAGGCGCTGCATTTGTTCTGGGAGCATGGATACGATGCGACATCCCTGAGCCAATTGAAGGCGAACATAGGCGGAGGCATTACCGCACCAAGCTTTTACGCCGCTTTTGGCTCGAAACAGGCACTGTTCAATGAGGTGATGGAGCGCTATCTCGCCACCCACGGTCGGGTTACCGACAGCCTGTTTGACAACACTCTGCCGCCCAGGGAGGCGATTGAACTCACCCTTCGCCGGTCCGCAAAAATGCAGTGCGAGCCCGATCATCCCAAGGGCTGCCTGGTGGCGTTAGGTCTGATGAGCACGTGCTCGGAAGAGAGCAAGGCGATTTCCGCACCGCTCGCAAAAGCCAGGAACCTGAATCGTGCGGGTATCGTTGCCTGCATCCACCGCGCCATTGCTACAGGGGAATTGCCCGCGACGGTGATACCGGAGGCTCTCGCTGCTGCGTTCGACAGTTTTCTTCTGGGCTTGTCTACACTGGCTCGCGACGATGTTCCACATGCCACACTGGATGCCGCAGTCACTCAAATGATGGGCCTGTGGGATAGTCTGCGTAGTGTTACCGACGACCAATGACCCGCAGGTCCAGACTCATCTGCATTCCCTGGTAACGCCTTGATGCATTGCGCATAGGCGTCCAATGCCAGAATCCTCACCAAATCCTTTCGGAGACCACCATGCTTCGCGCGTTTGAAAAATGGCTCGACCCCTTCCCGCCCGACGAAGTGCCGCCGCCTCCTGACGGTCTGGTGCGGTTTCTCTGGGCCTGCACACGGGGAGCCCGTGGCTACATCCTGGCGCTTGCGCTACTGAGTGCCGGCGTATCGATTTACGAAGCCTGGCTGTTTTCTTTTCTCGGGCAGGTCGTGGACCTGCTGTCGGCCTGGAAGGCCGGCGACGATACGGCCATGCAGGAAAGCAGCGTGCTGTGGGGCATCGGCCTGGTATTGCTGGCCAGCATCGGGCTGGTCGCGTTGCGTACGATGGTCCAGCACCAGGTATTGGCGATCAACCTGCCATTGCGGCTGCGCTGGGATTTCCATCGGTTGATGTTGCGCCAAAGCCTTTCTTTTTTCTCCGATGAGTTCTCTGGCCGCGTCACCACCAAGGTGATGCAGACGGCACTGTCGGTGCGTGAGGTGCTGTTCACACTCATCGAAATCGCGCCCGGAATCGGGGTGTACTTTATCGCGATCATTGCATTGGCCGGCGGCTTCGACCTGAAGCTGATGCTGCCTTTCATTGCCTGGATCGCCCTGTTCGGTCTGGCCATGCTGTATTTCGTGCCCCGCCTGGGCAAAGTCGGACAGGAGCAGGCTAACGCGCGCTCATCGATGACCGGGCGTATCTCGGACGCCTACACCAACATCACCACGGTAAAGCTGTTCTCCCACTCCAAACGTGAAGCGCACTTCGCACGCGCTGCGATGGAAGACTTCAAGCTGACCGGCTTTCGCCAGATGCGTCTGGTCAGCCAGTTCGAGATCGTCAATCAGGTACTGGTGGTCGCGTTGATCATGGGTGCAGGTGGTTATGCACTATGGCTGTGGCACCAAGGTCAGGTCGGCACCGGTGCCGTAGCGGCGATTACCGCCATGGCGTTGCGCGTCAATGGCATGTCGCACTGGATCATGTGGCAAATGACCTCGCTGTTCGAGAACATTGGCACCGTACAGGACGGTATGGAAACCTTGACCCGCGGCCCCAAGGTTGAGGATGCGCCGGATGCAGCCGCCCTGGTCACCACGGGTGGTGCGGTAACCTTTGACAATGTGAGTTTCAATTACAACGGCGAACGTCAGGTGCTCGATGCCCTGAACCTGACCATTCGGCCGGGTGAAAAAATCGGCCTTGTGGGTCGCTCCGGCGCCGGGAAATCCACACTCATCAACCTGCTGTTGCGCTTCTATGACGTAGATGAAGGAGCAATCAGCATCGACGGGCAAAATATTGCGCACGTCACCCAGGACAGCCTGCGTAGTGCCATCGGCATGGTCACTCAGGACACATCCCTGCTGCACCGTTCCATCCGCGACAACATCGCCTATGGCCGTCCCGATGCGACTGACGCGCAAATCCACAGCGCCGCGGCCAGCGCCCAGGCCGATGGGTTCATCAGCCAACTGAGCGACAAGCAGGGCAATAGCGGCTACGACACCCTGGTGGGTGAGCGTGGCATCAAACTGTCGGGCGGTCAGCGTCAACGTGTCGCAATTGCCCGGGTGATGCTCAAGAACGCGCCGATCCTGCTGCTGGACGAGGCCACCAGCGCGCTGGACTCGGAAGTCGAAGTGGCAATCCAGGAAAGCCTCGATGAAATGATGAAAGGCAAGACCGTGATCGCCATCGCCCATCGCCTGTCTACCATCGCAGCCATGGACCGGCTCATTGTCATGGACGACGGTCGCATCATCGAACAAGGCACCCACTCCGAACTGCTCGGCAAGAACGGAACCTATGCGCGGCTGTGGCATCACCAGAGCGGCGGGTTTCTCGGCGAAGATCAGGGTTTGACCGAGGCCATGGAGTAGGTACAAGTGTGAGCGGTCCGCAATGACTGTCGCCATTCGTGATCGCTCACATACGGGCGGGGCAACCCGCCAATAACAAATTTAATAAATGCGTTTTCAGTCAAAATACAATTATTATTTGACCATGATTAAAGAACTGAAAACATTTATTGCCGTGGCCAGAGAAGGGACTTTTGCGGCTGCCGGCAGCAAGATAGGGCTCACTCAGGCCGCCGTCAGTGCGCAGATGCAACGTCTGGAGGCGGAACTCGGTGTCGAGCTGTTTGACCGAAAAGGACGTTCAGCCCAACTCAACCGAATGGGCCAACAGGTGCTGTTACAGGGGCAGGACCTGGTGCGCCAATTCAACGCCCTGGGCACTGCTACGGTGGGGTTGCCCGCTAACGTATTGGTGACTATCGGCGCGATTGCCTCTGTACAGCGCTCATTTCTGCCGCAGGCGCTTGCCGAGTTTCACCAACGATTCGCCGCGTGCAGGACGCGTGTCATCCCGGGGCTGTCCATGGATCTGGTCAATCAGGTGGACGCTGGCGAGATCGACATGGCCGCGATCATTCGCCCACCCTTCTCGCTGCACAGTGACTTGCGATGGACTACCTTGGTGCGCGAGCCCTACCGGCTTATCGTCCCTGCCGATACGCCGGGGGATGACTGGTCGGAGCTGGTTTCAGCTCACCCATTCATTCGCTACGACCGATCGTCGTTTGGCGGCCGTCAGGTTGACCGGTTCCTGCGGCAAACCCATGTCTCGCTGCGCGAGGTATGCGAGCTTGATGAACTGGATGCGATCATCAAACTGGTGGCCAATGGCGTGGGTGTCGCACTGGTCCCAGAAACCGCGAGCAGTCAGGACTGGCCTGCTGGTGTGCGTTCCATCGATTTGCAACAACACACCTTTCATCGCGATATCGGGCTGGTACATCGCGCTCGTCGCAGCCTGAGCGAGCCCGTGCAAGCGCTGGTCGGACTGATTAACCAGCAGGCCCTGAACAAGCACTGACTCAGGACTTGCTGATCACTCAAGAGGGTCTGGCACAATGTTGCGCGCCAGGCCTTTTATCATTTTGCGAAGAGCTGGCTCATGTCTTTGAAGGCCTTGAACTCAAGGGCATTACCACAGGGATCGAACAGGAACATGGTCGCCTGTTCACCGACCTGGCCTTTGAATCGAATGTAGGGTTCGATGACGAACTCGGTGCCGAAGGATTTCAAGCGTTCCGCCAGGGCCTCCCACTGGGCCCATTCCAGAATGATGCCGAAGTGCGGGACCGGTACGTCATGACCGTCCACCGGGTTGCTGTGAACACTCTCTTGAGAAGCGGTTTTCGGGTGCTCGTGAATCACTAACTGGTGGCCGTAGAAGTCGAAATCGACCCACTGGGCGCTGGAGCGTCCTTCGGAAAGACCGAACACTTCGCCGTAAAAGGTACGTGTCGCGGCCAGATCGTAAACAGGGATTGCAAGATGGAAAGGAGAAAGACTCATCAGGACTCCGATTACAGCTCTTATTGGCTTATGAGGTCGGACGGTACGATCCCTGCCCGACGGCTTTTTCAAGGTAGCTTCATGCTAAAGCGACGCTAACCTAAAATAAATCAATATAAATTTTTCATAAGCACAAATTATTTTTGTTTATGAGCTGCGCTATTGCCACCGATTGCGGTTTTTCCATGCAGTAAATTTCGATTTTTTGTAGACGACTGGTCTATTTCAATTTAGGATGCTCGACATTATGAAGAAACCAGCCCAAGACATGCGACAGCACATCATCAATGTGGCCAGATCGCTCATGACGAACAAAGGCTATACCGCCGTCGGCCTCGCTGAGGTTTTAAGCACGGCCGGTGTACCCAAGGGTTCGTTCTATTACTATTTCAAATCGAAAGAAGAATTCGGTCAGGCACTGCTGGAAGAGTATTTTTCCGAATACCTGGGCCGAATCGATGCACTTATGGCGCGTCCCGGCAGCGGAGCCGAGCGGCTGCTGGCCTACTTTAATTACTGGGCAGAAACCCAAGGCACCGAACTTCCCGAAGGCAAGTGCCTGGTCGTCAAGCTGGGAGCGGAAGTTTGCGACTTGTCCGAGGACATGCGTGGCGTGCTCGAAGTCGGTACAGCCAGAATTATCAAACGTATTACTGCTTGCGTAGACATGGGTGCGGCCGATGGCAGCATTCATCCCGAGGGAGACCATGAAGGCTTCGCGCAATCCCTCTACCAACTCTGGCTTGGTGCTTCCCTTCTGGTGAAGGTGAACAAGTCCACAGAGTCTTTCGATAAAGCACTGACCATGACCAAGCGCCTGCTGCGTTAGCACGCGTTTTTTTAATTTTTTAGTAGACGACCGGTCCACTAACAGAGGTAATTGATGAACGACTCACGCACTACCACCGACCTTTTCTCACCCATGCAGATGGGCTCGATCAAGCTGGCCAACCGTATTGTCATGGCCCCCGTCACTCGCAGTCGCTACGACGAGGACGGCGTTCCCGATCAATTACACGCAACCTACTACGCACAGCGCGCTACAGCAGGGTTGATTGTGAGCGAAGCGACAAACATTTCCGCTCAAGGTCGAGGCTATGCCGCAACGCCTGGCATCTGGAGCGAAGAGCAAGTGGCGGGCTGGAGGAAAGTCACAGATGCGGTACACGCCGCTGGAGGCAGGATCGTCAGCCAGCTTTGGCACGTAGGTCGTTTCTCCAGTGTCGACCTGCAACCCAATGGTGAGGCACCGGTCGCTCCCTCCGCCATCAAGGCCGAGGGCAATACCTACACCGTCGACGGGTTCGTAGCGGTGTCCATGCCGCGCGCGCTTGAAACTGACGAAATCCCCGGGATCATCGAGCAATACAAACACGCGGCAGAAAACGCCAAGCGTGCCGGGTTCGATGGCGTTGAAGTCCACTCGGCGAACAGCTACCTGCTGGACCAGTTTCTGCGCGACTCCACCAATCAGCGAACCGATCAGTACGGCGGCTCGATAGAAAACCGCGCCCGCCTGACGCTTGAAGTAACCAGGGCCATCGTGGATATCTGGGGCAGTGAGCGCGTAGGTATTCGCCTGTCGCCGGTGACGCCGGATGCCGGTAACACCGCCCCTGACAGCAACGTCATGGGCCTTCATGGTTATCTCATCCAGCAACTGAACACACTCAATCTCGCCTACCTGCACTTTGTCGAAGGCGCCACTGCCACGTCCCGTGAAGTGCCTGAAGGTGTCGACATGGACGCGCTAAGTGCCCAGTTCAATGGCCCGTTCATTGGCAACAATAACTATGACCTGAAGATGGCGGTAGAGCGACGCGCACAAGGCAAGATCGACGCAGTGGCTTTCGGCCGCTTGTTTATCTCCAACCCCGATCTCGTTGCGCGTCTGCGCCATGGTGCCGAACTGACCATTGCCCCGCGTGACTCTTACTACGGTGGTGGTGCCAAGGGCTATACGGACTGGCCACCGGGTAACTATTGAAACCACAGCAGCACCAGAATCAGTTTGTTTTAAACCAGGAGCCCCCCATGAGCAAAAACATCAAAACAGTCCCGACCAACGACTACAACGCAGTTATCGCAACGGCCAGCAAGTACGTAGACGGCTTGCGCACAGGCAGCGTTGCCGCTATCGCAGAAGCTTTTCACAAGGACGCTGTGATGTATGGCTTCACCAATGGTCAACTACTGGGCGGACCGATCAGCAACCTGTACACATTCGTCGAAAGCAACGGTACCGCTCCAGACATCACAACGCGTCTGGATGTCCTTGCCATCACGCCAACCACGGCAGTGGTGCGGATTGATATGGAAAAGGACGCTATCGGTGCGGACTACAATGACTACCTGACTCTGATAAAAATCGACGGCAGTTGGAAAGTGATTGCCAAGGTTTACCATCAGTTCGAAGGTTAACCCGGCTGAAATGCGCCGACGCTACTCAGCAGCGGCGCACGACTCACCAGAGGAAGATCTCATGTCAAAAATTTTCGTCATCGGCGCCGCCGGAAAGATCGGCCGACGCCTTGTAAAAAACCTTGCCGACAACGGTCACGAAGTGCTCGCACTGCACCGCAAGGAAGAGCAGTCAGCGGCCATAAAAGACACCGGCGCCCTGCCCTTGCTAGGCAACCTCAGCGAGCTGGATGCGTCTCGACTGGCCGGTTTGATGGCAGGCAGCGATGTGGTGGTTTTCACTGCCGGGGCTGGCGGCGCGGGCATCGAGCTGACCAATGCCATCGATGGCAAGGGCCTGGAAACCGCCGTGGCAGCCGCGTTGCTTGCCAAGGCAAATCGCTTCCTGCTGGTGTCGGCATTTCCTGAAGCTGCGCGCGGCACAGACACTTCAGCCGGTTTCGAGAATTACATGCGGGTTAAAAAACAAGCCGATGTGTATCTGGCATCTTCAGAACTGGACTGGGTGATTCTCAGACCGGGCACCCTGGTCGACAGCCAGGGCAGCGGTAAGGTCAGCGCAGGCCTGGCCATTGCGTATGGCGAAATACCACGCGACGACGTAGCCGCCGTCCTGGCTGCTCTGGTCGAACGACCCGGGATATCCCGGCAGATCATCGAACTGACCCAGGGCGCAACGCCTATCGACTTGGCATTAAGCACGCTGAGCAAGCGCTGATACTCATCAGAAGCAATCAGACCAGTTCGCTGTCCTTGATGTTGGCAATCGGCCCGAGGATGGCCGGATCAAAGTCGCGGGCTGCTCGGCCTTCGAGCTGCAGCCGCGGCAGGTCCGGGTTTGCCAGGGCGCCCTTGCCCACGGCGATGATGTCTGCACCCTCGCGCAGCACCTGCTCGGCTTTTTCCGGGTCGTGCAGGCCGCCATTGGCGATCAGCGCAACATCGGGCGCGTAGCGACGGGCCAGTTTGACCAGACTGGCGTCACCCTGGGCAAAAGCAGGTTGCCATGCTTCGTGTTCCGTCACATGAATGTAATCGACTCCGGCATCTGCCAGCGTATCGAAAATGATCTCGGCATCGCGCTCGCCTCCCGCCCATTTATGTTGGAAGTCGTTGACCTTGCCCTGTGAAAGGCGCACACCGACCGGTGCCTGCCCGGCCATTTTTTTCACTTCGGCAATGACATCGAGCGTCAGGCGCAGGCGCTGCTGAACATCACCTCCCCATCGATCGGTACGCTGATTGCTGTAGTCGGTCAGAAACTGGTCCAGCAAATAACCATTTGCGCCGTGAATCTCGACACCGTCAAAGCCCGCAGTGCCCAAAGCCAGCTGCGTGGCACGGGCGAACCCGTCGATGGCCTCGGCGATATCCTTGTCGCTCATGGCTCGCGGAATCCGGTAGCTGCCCGCGCCGTAATAGAACGCCATCTGCTCGCCCTTGGGACGAATGGCCGAAGGGCCAGCCGACTCGTTGACGAAACGATTGGCCTGGCTGAGTGCCCCCGCGTGCATGATCTGCGCAATCATCGCACTGCCATGGCGATGAACGGCATCGGTGGCAGCACGCCATGCCTGAGCCTGCTCGTCATCGGTGAGCCCGGGCTGGAAGCGGTAGCCTTGGGAAGAACTGCGATCTGTATAGCTGCCCTCGGTGATGATCAGGCCAAAACCACCCTTGGCGAACCGCTCGTAATAGCGCGTCATGTTCTGCGTTGCATTGCCCTGCTCGTCCGCGCTCACGCGTGTCATGGGTGCTACCGCAAACCTGTTCTTCAGTTTCAGATGACCCATGTCGAACGGGGCTGTAACGTGTTTGTTTATCTCGCTCATACTTCAAACCCTCACTGTGCAGATCGCCTGCGAATTGCCCGCAGCAGCTGACATAACCTGCATGACGGTAAGTGCTGTGGCAGCCCATTGGAACCCAGCCGTTCAGATAAGGCGCTTTAACGGAAATGGATAGAACCTGTGCAAATTTCTGACATAGAGGTATTTGCGGCCATTGCATCCAGCAGGAGCCTGTCCGAAGCGGCCCGTCGACTCGGGTTATCTCCCATGGCGGTTTCCAGACGTTTGGCAGCGCTGGAAAACGACCTGAGCGTGAGGCTGGTTCACCGTACAACCCGCTCGGTATCGCTGACGGCGGAAGGCGAAGTTTTTCTGCCTCATGCCAAAACCATGCTGGAAGCAAGCGAGACCGCTCGCACCACGCTGAAGGCTGATGCAGGCTCTGCCAACGGCGTTTTGCGGGTCACGGCACCGAGTGTGTTTGGTCAGACAGTCATCATGCCGCTGCTGCCCGCATTGATGCTGGAAAACCCGGCACTGAGTATCGACCTGACGCTGTCGGACAGCATTGTCGACATCGCCGGACTGGGAATCGATGTCGCCATCCGGATTGCCACGATACGCGACTCGGCTCTGGTGGCCAGGTCGCTGGCGCCCAACCCACGGGTGGTGTGTGCAAGCCCAGACTACCTGGCGAGGCACGGCAAACCAGCGCTACTCGACGAACTCAGACACCACCCGTGCATTGCCTTGCACGCAATGCCCTGGTGGTCGTTCACAAAAAACGGCGAGCCCATCACCATTCGCGCTCAGGGCCCCTTCTCTGCCAACAGCGTCGAGGCCGTGCGCACGGCATGTAAACAAGGTATGGGACTGGCCATGCTGACCTATTGGGATGTCCGACAGGAAATCAACGAAGGCAGCCTTCAGCAGGTGGACTTCGAAGATGCCATGCCCGAACAGCTGTCTGTCACGGCAGTGCTGCCAACACGCCAGCGCGTTCCCCACAGGGTGCGCCTGTTCATTGACCGCCTTGAAGCAGAGCTCAAGAGCAAGGCAGGCGCGGCGGGAGCCACCTTGTAAACGAACGAACCGGCATCAAGCCGGTTCGCAAACCATCCACTGCAATCAGACCTGCCTGGGCTGCGTGATGAGGATACTCAGCGACAATTCCGCTGCTGGATTCGCCTGCGCGCCCTGATGCTGCGGGCTGACTCACCCGTAAAATCAGCAATGGGTGGCAATCAGGAAAGAACAGGTTCCACCCCGCTTCTCCCTGGAATCGCTGCGAACCTACACCGCAGACATTAGCCAAGCACCACAAAATACCTATAAAGCATAATAAATTATCAAATAAATCATAAAAACCTATATTAGCTTAGAAGAAAAAATACTTTTACAGCCTCTTTCCATAAGCATACGGTCTTAAAACCAGCCGGATCGCTGCGCTCGACTTGAAGAGGACTTTTCCATGCATCGCACTCAACCCTCGACTTTCACCCACGGATTCGTATATCGGAGGACAGCGCGATGACCGTGCGCCCTCTTCTTGCACGCCTGTTATTCGTCGCCATTACTGCCCTCACCCTGCTCGGCTGCTCGCCCTCTGGTCAGGAAGGCCAGGCAAGCAAGACGCTCAAAGTCGCTTTCTTCAGAGACAACACCACGCTGGTCAGCCTTGATCCGTTCCAGGTGTACTGGCTCGAGCACCGCGTGGTGCTGCGTAATGTCGCCGAGTCGCTGACCGATCAGAACCCACAGACCGGCACTATCATTCCCTGGCTGGCAGAGCGCTGGGACGTCAGTGAAAACGCGCTGGAGTACACCTTCCACTTGCGCAAGGATGTGACGTTCAGCAATGGCACGCGCTTCGACGCACAGGCCGTAAAAACCGCCTACGACAGCAATAAAGCGTTTGCCGCGCAATTACCTGCAACCTTTGGCGCGACCTACCTGAAGGGTTATGACCACGCCGAAGTCGTGGACGATTTCACTGTAAAACTGGTGCTGGCCACGCCAAATGCGGGCTTTCTGCAAGCCACCTCCACCACCAACCTTGCCATTCTCGCCCCGGAGTCCTACACACTCAGCGTCAAGCAACGCTCGCTGGGTGCAATCATTGGCACCGGGCCATTCGTGCTGGAGCGCTACACGCCTGAAAGCGGTTTGCGCCTGATCAAACGCAAGGGCTATGCCTGGCCATCGGCCAATGCGCAGAACAGGGGTGAGGCGCATCTGGATGCGGTCGAAGTCAGTTACGTTCCGGAAGAGAGCGTGCGCAATGGCCAGTTCGTTCAAGGCCAGGTCGACATCCTCTGGCCACGCAACCCGTTTTCCGAAGTGGACCTGAACCTGTTCAAATCCAGGGGCGCGACCATCCAGAGCCGCTCGCTGCCAGGGCCGGCCCTGAACATGTACCCCAACACGCGCGGCAATCGCATCCTCGCTGACCGCAATGTGCGTCTGGCCCTGCAAAAGGCCATCGACCGCAAGACCTACGCCGCCACTGTCTACAACCCGCAATTTCCGGTGGTGTCGGGTATCTACGACGTCACCACGCCGTTTTACAAAAATCAATCCGACAGACTGGCCTATGATCCTCAGGGTGCAGAGCGCTTGCTCGACGAAGCTGGCTGGCAGAAGAACGCCGACGGCTATCGGTACAAGGACGGCAAACGACTGAAGCTGGCCTACAACCTGTCCCCCGCTGAAACCGCTGGTGATGTGCTGATTCAGGATCAGCTGCGCAAGGTGGGTATCGAGCTCAAGCTCAACGTGGTTACTACCGCCGAATGGGCAGCTGCCAATGCGGCAGGCAATTATGACCTGACGTCCACCTACATGACCCGCGCCGACCCGATCATCCTGCAGACCATCATCGACCCGCGCAGCGCCAACAGCTCGACATTGGCGACCAATCTTTACGCACCGCAAACACTGGCCAAAGCCCTGGAACTGTTTGACGCCGGGCTGACCGCCACGCGCAGCGAACAACGCGCAAAAGCCTATGGCGACCTGCAGGACCTGCTGATCGATGAAGGTTCGGCATTCCCGGTCTACGAGCGGGTCTGGCAAGCCGCCACGGCGAAAAACGTGCGTAACTTCCACTGGACGGCGGAAGGCTTTGCGCTGTTCAACGACATCGAGATCGTCACGCCATGAGCCGTTATATCCTCAGCCGGATCGCCCAGGCGCTGCTGGTACTCTGGGGTGCCTACAGCATCACCTATTTCATTCTGTATCTGCTGCCCGGCGATACCCTGTCGATCATGCTCAGCGCCTCAGGTGTCGAAATCGACTCCCTGTCCGCGCAGGACCTGGCTCAAGCCAAGCTCTATTACGGGCTGGACAGAGGCGTCTTCGAGCAATATCTCGACCTGCTGTGGGGCGCTGTTCAGGGTGACTTCGGCAATTCGCTGACACTCAATCGTCCGGTTTCGGAACTGCTGGTCGAACGTTTGCCGCAAACCCTGAGCCTGGCGGGGATGGCCATTGTTCTGTCGCTCATAGGTGGCGTCGGGCTGGCTTATCTCACCGCCTACGTGCGCTGGCAGCCGTTGAAGGTCGCCTTGTCCCGGCTGCCGTCGCTTGGTTTTTCAGTGCCGGTGTTCTGGATGGGCCTGTTGTTCATTCAGCTGTTCGCATTCAGCCTTGGCTGGTTTCCAGCGACCGGCAATCAGGGCTTTTCCAGCCTGATATTGCCCGCTGTCACACTGGCGATCCCCAGCGCTGCAGTGTACGCGCAGGTTTTGCAACGCGGCTTTCAGGGCGTCTGGAAAGAGCCCTACATCATTACCGCCTACGCCAAGGGCCTGACGCGCGCCCAGGTCCAGGCACGCCATGCGTTCAAGAACGCTGCTTTACCGCTGTTGACGCTGATCGGTCTGCAAGTGGGCAACACAGTGTCCGGTGCCGTGCTGGTGGAAACCATTTTCGCTCGCGCCGGGGTCGGTCGTCTTGCCCAGGAGGCCGTGCTGCGCCAGGACATTCCGGTGGTGCTGGCCATCGTTGCAGTCTCGGCAGCGGCTTTCGTCGTGGTCAATCTGATCGTTGATCTGTTGTACCCCGCGCTGGATCCGCGCATCGCCCACACGCCAAAGGTCTCCTGACGCCATGACTATCTTCGACAACCGCCTTGCGCGCCTGACCCGCCTTGTTGATTCCGCTCAAAACCTTCCCGGCAAAAACGCACCTGCCGCGCAGTGGCGGCGACGCAGCAGCCTGAGTCGCGCCGTGGAGGCCGCGAGGCCCCTGCTGCGCCGCCCGGGGTTTATGCTCGCTGTGGCAATGGTCGCTTTTGCATTACTGGCCGCGCTGGCACCCAACCTGCTGAGCAGCTACGCACCTTACGCCACCTCGCCCAGCGACAAACTCACCGCGCCAAATGCAGCGCACTGGTTCGGTACCGACGAACTGGGCCGTGATCTCTACACCCGCGTGGTACACGGGTCGAGCCTGTCGGTACAGGCCGCATTGCTGGCGGTGGGCATCGCCATGGCCGGAGGCCTGAGCCTGGGGGTGATTTCCGGTTTTGCAGGCGGGCGCATAGATGCGGTGATCATGCGCCTGATCGATGTATTGCTGGCCCTGCCCGGCCTGTTACTGGCGCTGGCGATTGTCACCGCCATCGGTTTCGGCACCATTCCGGTGGCCATCGCGGTGGGTGTAGGGATCATTCCCGGCTTCGCCCGCACAACCCGCGCCGAAGTGCTACGCGTCAAGACCCTGCCTTACGTCGAAGCGGCGCGTCTGGGCGGTGCCAGCTGGACCCGAACCCTGCTGCGCCACATTCTGCCTAACGCCTGGGGCCCAGTGGCAGTGCTTGCCACACTGGATTTCGGTGCAGCGATTCTGGCGACCGCGGGGCTGAGCTTCCTCGGCTTCGGTGCCGAACCACCGGCTGCCGAATGGGGCACGCTGATCGCCAACGGTCGTCACTTCCTGATGACCGCACCCTGGGTGTCGCTGCTGCCGGGTCTGTTCGTGGTTGGCGTAGTGTTCAGCTTCAATCACATCGCCCGCACTCTGGAAGAGACTCAACGATGACCGATACCGCTCACCTGATCGACATTCGTCATCTGAGTGTCGCCTACCGTTTCGACGGCCAGACCACCCAGGCCGTACGCGGCGTCTCGTTTCAGGTGGCCAGGGGTGAAACCGTGGCCATTGTCGGAGAATCCGGGTCCGGCAAGTCGACCCTGGCCAACGCCATACTCGGCCTTTTGCCAGACAACGCGACCGTCACCGGCGGCGAGCTGCACGTCGATGGTCACGACCTGAGCCACGCCTGCGAGCGAGAAAAACGTCGGGTTCGCGGCAGCGTGATCGGTCTGGTCCCGCAAGACCCGATGGTCGGCCTCAACCCTACCCTGCGCATCGGCCGGCAAATTGCCGAAGCATTGATTCAAGCCCACGGCCGGCGTTACCCGGCAGTGGATGCCGATGTGCTGGAATTACTGCAGCAGGTCGGTCTGGACAAGCCGGTATTGCGCGCCCGCCAGTATCCGCACGAACTGTCCGGTGGCATGCGCCAGCGCGTGCTGATCGCCATTGCATTGGCGGGCAATCCGCGCCTGATCATCGCCGATGAGCCCAGCAGCGCTCTGGACGTGACAGTGCAACGCAAGATCCTCGATCACCTGCAACGTCTGGTGGCCGAACGTGGCATTTCCCTGCTGATCATTACCCACGATCTTGGCGTGGCTGCCGATCGTGCTGACCGTGTGCTGGTAATGAACAAGGGCGAGCTGGTCGAACAAGGCCCGCCGCAACAGATACTCATCACACCGCGCCATACCTACACACGCGCACTGATCGCGGCAGCACCGGCTTTCGGCCAGCGCAAGAGCCCGGCAACAGTGCGCCCGGTCGCGAGCAGCGACACACCTCTGCTGACCCTGAGCAACATCGGAAAGACCTATCGTCTGCCCTACGTTAAAGGTGAAGACGCAGACTTTCAGGCATTGCATGACGTTAACTTCAAGGTGTATCCCGGCCAGACCCTGGCCATCGTTGGCGAGTCCGGCTCTGGCAAAAGTACTGCACTGCGCATTGCGCTGGGCCTGGAAAAACCCACGCACGGGCGAGTTTTGCTGGACGGCCAGGATGTCACCGACCTGGGCTGGCGCGAGTTCAGACCACTGCGGCGGCGTATCCAGTTAGTGCAACAAAACCCGTTCGCGGCACTTGATCCGCGCTTCACGCTATTCGAGAGCATCGTCGAGCCACTGGTCTCGTTTGGCCTGCTCAAAGGCCGCGAACTGGAGCAGGCCGCGCGCCAGTTGATTGAGCGAGTGCACTTGCCCGTGGCGTATCTGGACCGGCTGCCCCGCGAGCTTTCCGGTGGCCAGCGTCAGCGCGTAGCAATTGCCAGAGCGCTGGCCCTGCAACCGGATCTGCTGCTGCTCGATGAGCCGGTTTCGGCACTGGACGTGTCGGTGCAGGCGCAGATTCTCGACTTGCTGGTCGAACTGCAATCCGAATCCGGCATCGCCTACGTGCTGGTTTCCCACGACCTGGCAGTCGTCGCCAGCGTTGCCCACCAGGTACTGGTGCTCAAGCATGGCAAGACCGTCGAGCAGGGTCTGGCCGAGGATGTTTTTGCCAGACCTGAAGCGGCTTACACCCAGGAATTGATTGCTGCGATACCTGGCCGGCGTCTGGAGTTACAAACAGGGATGCACTGACAAATACCTGGGCTTACATCAATTGGTCGCACGACGTTTGAAACCCATAGCCTCGGCGACTGCGTATATGCATATTCCTTATCGATATTTAAATTATCTTTTTAATAGCTATAGAGTTTCGCCCTATGCACCAAACGTTGCCGAAGCAGGATGCAGGCAAGACCAGGCTACCTTGCGCACATGACTCGCATGTTCAGGCCGCATCAGCAAGAAGCCCTATCCCCTACTTCGAGCACCCGCAATGAAAGGCATCAACCCCCTGTCGTTCCCAGCCCTGATGGGTTCAGCGCTGTTGCTGAATGCCGTTATTTCGTTTCCCGCCCTGGCCGGACTGCTGGAAAAAGGCCGCACTGACGGCCTGACCGCTGGCATCGCCAACGAACAGCCCTATGCCTACATCGGCACCGATGGCAAAGCGACCGGGGCCAACGTCGAGATACTGCGTGCAATCCTTGAACCGCTGGGCATCAAGCAGATCGAGACGCCCATCACTGACTTCGGTTCGCTGGTGCCGGGTCTGGCAGCAGGTCGTTTCGACTTGATCGGTGCAGGCCTGTTCATCAATCCGAATCGCTGCAAGGTCATCGCGTTCTCCAACCCGGTGACGCGATCCGGCGGTGCGTTCATTGTCAAAACCGGCAACCCGCTGAACCTGCACAGCCTCAAGGACGTCGCCAGCAACGCCAAGGTGCGCCTGGCCACGCAACCTGGCAGCAATCAGGTTCAGGAAGCCAAAGACAGCGGTATCGCCAACGGCAACGTGGTGTTGTTCGACAAGGACACCGAGGCATTGGCCGCCTTGCAGGCGGGTCGCGTGGACGTGGTGTATTTCCCGGATGCCGAAGTCATCAGTCTGATCAAGAAATCCAACAGTCCGGACATCGAGCGCGCCTTGCCTTTCGAGCAGATTCCGGACGCCAGTGGCAAACCGGGCTGGAATTACCACGCCTACGGCCTGCCAAAAAACGATCCGGCCTTCGAACAGGCTTTCAACGAACAACTGGCCAAACTCCGGGCGTCGGGCGAGCTGCTGAAAATCCTGCAGAAGTACGGCTACACCGAAAACGAACTGGCTGACCCGGCCATCACCGCAGCCCAACGCTGCAACCCATGATCTGCCCCGTCCCGCAAGGGCGCGCAGTAAACGGCCCTGACCCACACGAGTACGGCCATGCCTGTTGATGCTGCAACACTGGAAACCGCAGGTTTCATTGCCAGACAACTGGCCCACGGCGCTTGGATCACCCTGCAGATCACTGTGCTTGCCGAACTGCTGGTGCTGGTGCTCTCGTTTGTAATCGCCCTGATGCGCCTGTCGCCATTCAGGGCGTTACGCTGGTTCGCCATGGTGTATGTCGAGGTGCTGCGTGGCATCTCGGCATTGGTGCTGCTGTTTTACCTGTTCTTCATTCTGCCGCTGTTCGGCATCCGCCTGTCCCCCATGACCACTGGTGTGCTGGGGCTGGGCCTGACGTTTTCGGCGTATGGCGCGGAAATCATTCGCTCGGCACTGATCAACGTCAGCCAGGGCCAACGTGATGCCGTGCGTGCGCTGGACTTCGGGCCGATAAGCGCGTTTCGGCGAATCATTCTGCCGCAGGCCCTGCCGTTCATGATCCCGCCGATGGGTAATCAATTGGTCGAGCTGCTGAAAACCACGTCACTGGTCTCACTCATCACCCTCACCGACCTGACCTTTACCGGCAGTCAATTGATAACCACGCTGGGCCAGCAAACGCTGATCTGGAGCATCGTGCTGATCTGCTACTTCGTGATGGCCTGGCCGTTGAGCTGGCTGGTCAAGCGTTATGAGCAGCACGCCACCGCGTGGCGCACGGCCAGGGGATGAACGATGGAGTTTGATATAGCATTCGCCTGGTCGATTCTGCCGGAGCTGTTTCAGGGCTTGCTGGTGACCGTGCAGGTCGTGGTGCTGGGGTTCCTGCTCGCGGTTTTGCTCGGTCTGATCCTGGCCCTGACACTGCGCTCGCAGATAACCATCGTGCATCGCCTGAGCAAAGGCTACCTGAGCTTTTTCCGTAATACGCCGTTGATGGTCCAGTTGTATGTGCTGTTCTTCGCGCTGCCGCTGGCGGGCATCACCTTCCCGGCCATAACCACCGGTGTGATAGGTCTTGGCTGCTATTACGCGGCCTACATTGCCGAAGCGTATCGCGGTGCCATCGATGACATCCCTGCCGGGCAATGGGAAGCCGCACGCGCGCTGGACTTCAGCCGTGGCGACACCTGGCGGCGCATTATCCTGCCGCAGGCGTTGAAACCCATGCTGCCGGTGCTCGGCAATTACCTGATCGGCATGTTCAAGGAAACGCCGCTTCTGGCGGTGATTACCATCCCTGAACTGTTTCAGGCTGCCAAGCAGATCGCCGGCATGACCTATCGTTACAACGAACCGTACACAGTGATGGCGCTGATGTTTCTGGCGATCAGTGTGCCGACCTCGTTGCTGTTCAAATACCTGGAAAGGCGCAGCCATGTCTGATCTCGCACACACCGCAATCCTACCCGTCACCACTGCGCAGATACAGCTGAAACACGTGGTCAAGGACTTCGGCCGCAACCGGATCATCGACCGTCTGGACCTGAGCATTCCTCAAGGTCAGAAAGTCGCCTTGATCGGCCCCAGTGGCTCGGGTAAATCAACGGTATTGCGCCTCATCAAGGGGCTGGAAAACTATCAGCAAGGCAGCATAGAAGTCGCAGGCGAAGCAGTGCCCGCGCGCACATCCGGATGGCACTGGCCTGGCGCACGCAAGGCTCCGGTGGAACATCGGGTAGGCATGGTGTTCCAGCAGTTCAATCTGTTCCCACACCTCACCGTGCAGGAAAATGTCACCGAAGCACCACTACGGGTACTCAGACTGCCTCGCGAAGAGGCCCTTGAACGCGCGCATCAATACCTTGGGCTGGTCGGGCTCGCTCACAAGGCCGATGCCTACCCGAGCCAGCTTTCCGGTGGTCAGCAACAACGTGTAGCGATTGCCAGAGCGCTGGCCATGCGCCCGCAGGTCATGTTGTTCGATGAAGTCACCTCGGCGCTCGACCCGGAGCTGGTCGGCGAGGTGCTGTCAGTGATTCGCTCGATTGCCCACGAGTTTCAGATGACCATGTTACTGGTGACCCACGAGATGAAATTCGCTCAGGACATCGCTGACCGGGTGCTGTTCATGGAGGGAGGCCGCATCGTGGCAGACGGCACCCCGGGCGAAATTCTGCTGAATCCGCAAAACGAGCGAACCCGAAGGTTTTTGCAGTTGGTGGAGCAGCGCTGATTGCCAGCGCTGCTCTTTTTGCAGGGTGAGACTTTTGGGCCTCGCGACTTTTTGAAAGTGGCGGCAATCAGATCCGGAAGCGCGCAACCATGTCCTGCAGGTTGCTGCCCAGGCGCGCCAGTTCCACGGTAGACGCCGCGCTCTGCTCAGTGGCCGTGGCCGACTGATCGGCGATGTCCCGTACGCTGATGACACTGCGATTGATTTCGTCGGTGACGGCGCTCTGCTCTTCAGCGGCAGCAGAAATCTGTTGGCTCATCTGTTCGATGGTCCCAATCGAATGAGTGATTTCAAGCAGCGATTCTTCGGCCTGCCGCGCCAGCGCCACGGTGCCTTCGGTACGTTGACGGCTGGCATTCATCAGATCCGATGCCGCGCCGGTGCCATCCTGCAAGGACTTTATCAGCGCCTCGATTTCAGTCGTGGATGACTGTGTACGCTGAGCCAGCGAGCGCACCTCATCGGCCACCACGGCAAAGCCGCGCCCCTGCTCACCCGCACGTGCGGCTTCGATCGCCGCGTTGAGGGCCAACAGGTTGGTTTGTTCCGCGACCGCCTTGATCACATCAATGACACCGCCGATCTTGTCACTGTCCTGTATCAGGCGCTGCATGGCCTCGCCCAGTTGCCCCACTTCACCGGCAAGCTGGCTGATTTCACGCGTGGCGTGTTGCACCACGCTGCTGCCATGAGCAGCACGATCACTGGCTTGTCTGGCGGCCTGCGATGCATCTTCAGTGTTCTGCGCCACTTCCTGAACGGTAGACGCCATCTGGTTCATGGCGGTCGCCACCTGATCGACTTCCAGTTTCTGCTGAGTGACGCCCGCGCTGGTCTGTTCGCTGACGGCTGAAAGCTCCTCGGCCGCCGTGGCGATCTGTGTCACACCATTGCTGATACCGCCAATCAGGGTACGCAGCGATACGGTCATGTGTTGCATGGTGTTTTGCAGCAGGCCCAGCTCATCCTGGCGAGTGGTGCTGAGGTCATTGGTCAGATCGCCGTCGGCAATTCGACGCGCAGCGATCACCGTGGAATCGAGCGGACGAGTAATCTGACGGGTAATCAGGATCGCCGCGAAGATGCCCAGCAGCAATACGATCACCGCCACCATGAGCAACTGGGTGACCGCGCTGTCTTTTTCTTTATTGGCACTGACCACCTGGCCCGCCATCAGCTTTTCGGTACTTGTGACGATGTCCATTGACTGCTGGCGAAGGCTGTCGCGAATCTGATCGTTCTGTTGCATCAGCTGCGAGATGGAGACCATCAACGATTTGTACTGTTGCAGTGCCCTGAGCGCCTCATCCACTGCCGGGCCGGCCTTGTTCGGCAATTGGTTGCGCGCACTGCTCACCTTAGCGATCAGTGAGTCGGCAGCATCGAAGGTGATCTGCCTGTTTTCAGCGGTCGGGATACTGATATAACGGCGAAACACCAGGCGAAAACTGGTCATGCCATTGCGCAGGTCGCCGGCAATCTTTACCTGGTCGATACCGCTTTGATCCAGCGAGCGGGAAACGTCGTCGAAGGTCTTTTGCAGGAGTGTCTCGAAGCTTCCGCTCACCTGCTCGGAAATGGTGATCAACGGCTGCATGGCCTGATCAATTTGCCGATTATTATCGACCAACTGGCTGAACGTTTGTTTCAAGCCACCCACCTGATCGCGAATACCTCTGAGAATATCGGCATTGGCCGGAACAGTCAGAAGCTTCAGGCCGTCCTCGATGGTCTTGCCCAGGTTGTCCAAAGCGACCGTGTAGCCCTGCGAATTGCTCGCGTCAGGCTTGGCAGTATAGGCCTGCGCAGCGATCCTGAGGCTTAGCGCATCGGCCTTTACTTCAGAAACTTTGGCTGCCTTGCCCAGCCGCTCGATCAGCAGGTTGGTGCTGAGGTAGCCGATCGCGGTGACCGTCAGCACGCCCAGTAGTATCAGACCGAAGCCTATACTCAGCTTTTTGCTGACCTTCAAATTGTCCAGCCATGTCGACTTCATCAAACTTTTCCTCGGGATTTATCGTAATACTCAAGGATCGACTGTTCGCTGGACAACTTGATAGCGGCGGCGATTGCAAAGATTGATCGAAGAGATAGCAATATGACATGAGCTTTTTGGCTCGCCATAAGGGGAGCATTCTCAGCCCCGAATGCCTGGCCACCATCCACCTTGCGGGTCACCCGGAGGTAGGTTTTCGAAGACCTATGGGTACTCATCATTGCCAGTGATAGTAACCTTCGGTTTATTCGATTCGTTAATAACACCCTGTGCGCAACAGAATCCGCCCATTCTTTACTATCGGCGGAACTTCCCATGCATCAGACACTCAGCCATCTGCGCTACCCCCTCACCGCCCTCGCCCTTATCGTTATCAGTGCTTGCGGCCGGGCGCCGGAAGCCACCAGTGCGCCTGGCGCAGCCAAGGTCAGCGTGGCCAAGGTGCTGGAGCAGCCGATCAACGAATGGGATGAATTCACGGGTCGTCTTGAAGCACCGGAAACCGTCGAGGTTCGCCCAAGGGTATCTGGTCAGATCGATCAGGTAGCGTTCACCGACGGTTCGCTGGTCAAGAAAGGCGACCTGCTGTTCCAGATTGACCCGCGTCCGTTCCAGTCCGAAGTTCGTCGTCTTGAGGCACAACTGCAACAGGCCCGTGCCGTCGCACTGCGCAGTGACAATGAAGCCCAGCGCGGCGAGCGTCTGCGTACCAACAACGCGATTTCCGCCGAGCTGGCCGACTCGCGCACCACCTCGGCGCAGGAAGCCAAGGCCGGTGTCGCGGCCATTCAGGCGCAGCTGGATCTGGCTCGACTGAACCTCAGTTTTACCCGTGTTACCGCACCGATTACAGGTCGTGTCAGTCGCGCAGAAATCACTGCTGGCAACATTGTGACTGCAGATGTCACCGCGCTGACCAGCGTGGTCTCCACCGACAAGGTCTACGCCTACTTCGACGCTGACGAACGCGTGTTCCTCAAGTACACCGAGCTGGCCCGCAAAGGCCAGCGCGGCCAGACCACTCCGGTGTACCTGGGCCTGTCCAATGAAACCGGCAACCCGCACCTGGGCCAGATGAACTTTGTCGACAACCAGGTCAACCCCAGGACCGGCACCATTCGCGGTCGTGCGGTGTTCGATAACGCCGACGGGGATTTCACCCCCGGCCTGTATGCCCGTCTGAAACTGGTGGGCAGCGGCACTTACTCGGCGGTGCTGATCAATGACGAAGCGGTGGGTACCGACCTGGGCAAGAAGTTTGTGCTGGTCATGGACAAGGACAACAAACCTGCCTATCGGGCTGTCGAGCTGGGCCCGAAAATCGAAGGTCTGCGCATTGTGCGCAACGGTCTGGGCAAGGACGACACCATCGTCGTCAAAGGCTTGCAACGCGTGCGTCCCGGCCAGCCTGTGGACCCTGAGGTGACACCGATGGCCAGCGCCGACACCCTCGCAGCATTGCTCAAACAACGCCAGGCCCTCGAAGCCAGCAACCTGCCACAAGTGGCGCCCAAAGCGGCCGTCAAAATCGCCAGCGCCACTGCGCCGCGCGGCTAAGGGACTCGTCCGATGAACTTCTCCAAATTCTTTATTTCCCGGCCGATCTTTGCCGCAGTGCTGTCGCTGCTGATCCTGATCGCCGGTGCTATCTCACTGTTCCAGCTGCCGATCAGTGAATACCCGGAAGTAGTGCCGCCCACAGTAGTCGTACGCGCCAACTTTCCCGGCGCCAACCCCAAGGTCATCGGCGAAACCGTGGCCTCGCCACTGGAACAGGCGATTACCGGTGTCGAAGGCATGCTCTATATGTCTTCGCAGGCCACTGCCGATGGCAAGCTGACCCTCACTATCACCTTTGCACTGGGTACTGACCTGGACAATGCGCAGGTGCAGGTGCAGAACCGCGTGACCCGCAGCGAGCCGAAGCTGCCTGAAGAAGTGACGCGCATCGGCATTACCGTGGACAAGGCCTCCCCCGACCTGACCATGGTTGTGCACTTGACCTCGCCGGACCAGCGCTATGACATGCTGTACCTGTCCAACTACGCCGTGCTCAACATCAAGGATGAGCTCGCGCGACTGGGCGGTGTCGGTGACGTGCAACTGTTCGGTATGGGCGACTATTCGCTGCGGGTCTGGCTGGACCCGAACAAGACTGCCTCACGCAACCTGACCGCCACCGATGTGGTCAATGCGATTCGCGAGCAGAACCGTCAGGTTGCAGCAGGTCAGCTGGGCTCCCCGCCCTCGCCGAATGCCACCAGTTTTCAGATGTCGATCAACACCCAGGGCCGTCTGGTCACCGAGGAGGAGTTCGAAAACGTTGTGGTTCGTGCAGGCGCCGACGGCGAAATCACTCGTCTGAAGGACGTTGCGCGCATCGAGCTGGGCTCCAGCCAGTATGCGCTGCGCTCGCTGCTGAACAATCAGCCTGCCGTGGCCATCCCTATTTTCCAGCGGCCCGGCTCCAACGCCATCGACATCTCCAACGATGTACGGGCCAGAATGGCCGAGCTGAAAAAGAGCTTCCCGGAAGGCATGGACTACAGCATCGTCTATGACCCGACGATCTTCGTGCGCGGCTCCATCGAGGCGGTGATTCACACCCTGTTTGAAGCACTGATCCTGGTCGTGCTGGTGGTGATCCTGTTCCTGCAGACCTGGCGCGCTTCGATCATCCCGCTGGTGGCCGTACCGGTATCGCTGATCGGCACCTTTGCCGTCATGCACATGTTCGGCTTCTCTCTGAACGCGCTGTCATTGTTCGGGCTGGTGCTGGCCATCGGCATCGTGGTGGACGACGCCATCGTGGTGGTGGAGAACGTCGAACGAAACATCGAGCTGGGGCTTGAACCGGTTGAGGCCACGCACAAGGCCATGGCCGAAGTGACCGGACCGATCATCGCCACCGCGCTGGTGCTGTGCGCGGTGTTCGTACCGGCAGCGTTCATTTCCGGCCTGACCGGACAGTTCTACAAGCAGTTCGCACTGACCATCGCCATCTCGACAGTGATTTCGGCCTTCAACTCGCTGACCCTGTCGCCTGCGCTGGCCGCGGTACTGCTCAAAGGCCACGATGCACCCAAGGATCGTTTCTCGCGTTTCCTTGACAGAATCCTTGGCGGCTGGCTGTTCCGTCCGTTCAACCGCTTCTTCGAAAAAGCCAGTCATGGCTATGTCGGCACCGTCGCGAGGGTCATTCGCAGCAGCGGCATCGCGCTGTTGGTGTATGCAGGCCTGATGGTCCTGACCTGGCTGGGTTTCGCCAGCACGCCGACCGGTTTTGTACCCAGCCAGGACAAGCAATACCTGGTGGCCTTTGCCCAACTGCCGGATGCTGCCAGCCTCGACCGAACCGAAGATGTCATCAAGCGCATGTCCGAGCTGGCACTCAAACAGCCGGGCGTGGAAAACGCGATTGCCTTCCCCGGCCTGTCGATCAACGGCTTCACCAACAGCCCGAACAACGGCGTGGTGTTCGTCGCCCTCAAACCGTTTGACGAGCGCAAGGACCCCAGCCTGTCGGCCAACGCCATTGCCGGCGCCCTGAACGGCCAGTTCGCCTCTATCCAGGAAGCGTACATGGCGATCTTCCCGCCACCTCCGGTACAGGGGCTAGGCACCATCGGCGGTTTCCGACTGCAAATAGAGGATCGTGGCAACCTGGGTTACGACGAGTTGTACAAGGAAACCCAGAACATCATTGCCAAGAGCCGCAGCGTGCCGGAACTGGCCGGATTGTTCACCAGCTACACCGTCAACGTGCCGCAGGTGGATGCCGCCATCGACCGCGAGAAGGCCAAGACGCATGGCGTTGCGGTCAGCGATATCTTTGACACCCTGCAGGTCTATCTGGGCTCGCTGTATGCCAACGACTTCAACCGTTTTGGCCGCACGTATCAGGTCAATGTCCAGGCAGAGCAGCAGTTCCGTCAGGATGCCGACCAGATCGGTCAGCTCAAGGTGCGCAACAATCTGGGGGAAATGATCCCGCTGGCAACCTTCGTCAAAGTCAGTGACACCGCAGGTCCCGACCGCGTAATGCACTACAACGGCTTCATCACGGCAGAAATCAACGGTGCTGCCGGTCCGGGCTTCAGCTCTGGTCAGGCGCAGGCGGCGGTCGAGAAACTGCTGCGTGAAGAGCTGCCCAACGGCATGGTTTACGAGTGGACTGACCTTACGTACCAACAGATTCTTTCGGGCAACACGGCGCTGTTCGTCTTCCCGCTGTGTGTTCTGCTGGCATTTTTGGTACTGGCGGCTCAGTACGAAAGCTGGAGCCTGCCGTTGGCGGTGATCCTGATCGTACCAATGACTCTGCTTTCGGCGATTGCCGGGGTGATGATTGCCGGTAGCGACAACAACATCTTCACCCAGATCGGTCTTATCGTACTGGTGGGCCTGGCGTGCAAGAATGCGATTCTGATCGTCGAGTTCGCCAAGGACAAACAGGCCGAGGGCATGAGCCCGCTGGATGCTGTCCTGGAAGCATGCCGACTGCGCCTGCGTCCGATTCTGATGACGTCCTTCGCGTTCATCATGGGCGTAGTACCACTAGTGCTTTCCAGCGGTGCAGGTGCAGAAATGCGCCATGCCATGGGGGTCGCCGTGTTCTCCGGGATGCTGGGGGTCACGTTCTTCGGCCTGCTCCTGACGCCGGTGTTCTACGTGCTTATCCGTAATTACGTCGAACGCCAGGAGGCCCGCAAGGCCGCCAAGGCACAAAGACTGCAAAACCTGCCTGCGGAGATGCATTGATGAGCGCGTTAAAACTCTTCCTCCCGAGCCTGCTGGTCATGGCGCTGACAGCCTGCGCCGTCGGCCCGGACTACAAGGCACCGGTTACGGCGCCAGCACAACTGGCGTCCGCAGCCCAGGGCAACTATGACCGCAGCAAAGTGGACACCGTCTGGTGGCAGCAGTTTGAGGACCCTACCCTCAATAAACTGGTGGCCCGGTCGCTGGACGGCAACCGCGATCTGCGTGTTGCCTTTGCCCGCCTGAAAGCTGCACGGGCGATTCGCGATGACGTTGCCAACGACGCCATGCCGGTGATCACCAGCCGGGCCAGCAGTGACCTGGGCAAGGGTCAACAACCTGGTGTTACCGAGCGGCGCGTCAATAGCGAGCGGTATGACCTTGGCCTGGACATGGCCTGGGAGGTCGACCTGTTCGGACGTATTCAGCGCCAACTGGAAGCCAGCGATGCCGATCAGGAAGCCGCCGAAGCCAATCTGTATCAGCTTCAGGTGACTCTGATTGCCGAGGTGGTCGACGCCTACGGGCAGCTACGCGGCGCACAGCTGCGTGAAGCCATCGCCCGCGACAACCTGAAAAACCAGCAGAGCTCTCAGGACGTGACCACCCAGCTGCGTGATGCCGGCGTGGGCAATGAACTGGACGTGGTGCGTGCCGAGGCACGACTGGCAGCCGTTGAAGCGACCGTACCGCAGTTGCAGGCCGAGCAGGTTCGCCAGCGCAATCGTATCGCCACGTTGCTGGGCGAGCGCCCGGAAAACCTCAGTGTCGACCTGAGCCCGAGCAAACTGCCTGCTATCGCCAAGGCCCTGCCGATTGGCGATCCGACACAGGTGCTGCGCAATCGGCCCGACATTCGCGCCGCAGAGCGCCAACTGGCCGCCTCGACCGCACGCATCGGCGTGGCGACCGCTGACCTGTTTCCACGGGTCAGTCTGAGCGGTTTTCTGGGCTTTACCGCTGGCCGCGGCTCACAGATCGGTTCGTCAGCGGCCAAAGCCTGGTCACTCGGCCCCAGCATCACCTGGGCAGCTTTCGATCTGGGCAGCGTCAGGGCGCAGATTCGCAGCGCCGATGCCGACGCCGAGGGCGCGCTGGCCAACTATGAGCAGCAGGTATTGCTTGCCCTGGAGGAGTCGGAGAACGCCTTCAGCGATTACGACAAACGCCAGCAACGGCTGGTTTCGCTGATGCGCCAAAGCGATGCGAGTCGCTCCGCAGCCAGGCTGGCTTCAGTGCAGTACCGCGAAGGCACAGCGGACTTCCTGGTCCTGCTGGATGCCGAGCGCGAGCGTCTGGCCGCTGAAGACTCTCAGGCACAGGCAGAAATCGAGCTGTACCGCGGCATCGTAGCCATTTACAAGGCACTGGGTGGCGGCTGGCAACCTCAGGCCTGATACACCGAACAGGCCGTAAACCCGCCCCGCGCCCATTCAGGACGCGGGGCTTTTTTTGTCCGTAAGCCGACGGCATCATGATTGCCGTTTGACAGCTGCCACCCACTCCCCGAAGCTGCAACCCGTCAAGCATTGGAAATCGATATGCCCAGACTTTCTACCAAGGGGTTATCGCCTCAACCCACTACTCGACATCGCTGGCTGATCGGCGCAGCGGCTGCGGCGATGCTGGCGCTATCACTGGCCTTCTGGTGGTGGCGCCTGCCCGTTCAGACCGTTCCCGCCAGGTTGAGCCACACCTACGCTCAGGCACTGGAACAGGCGCACGACGGCAAGCCCGGCGCTGCACGCGTGCTGTACCAACAACTGGCACGAACCGACCTGTCTGACGAGCAGCGCATCAACCTGCTCGCCGAATTGAGCGACTACCCCAGCCCTCAGGCCCTCAAATTGCTCGATGCCGCGCTGGGTGACCGATCCGCACAGGTGCGCGAAGCGGCTATCGATGTCAGCGTCAGACTGGTCTCCAACAGCCAGCGCAGCCTGCTGCTGGGCCCATTGCTGGACGACGACGAACAATCCGTCAGATTCCGCGCCACCAGTGCCCTGCTCGGCCTGTCACCAGATGAACTGGGGCTGTACTTTGCCGTGCTGCAGCAAAGTGCCGAGGCGTTTCAGGAGTCGCTGAAGAGCCAGCCGCAAAGCGCACAAAACCAGTTGCAACTGGCCAGACTGTACCTGCAGACCGGCGACCTGGAGCCGGCAGTCGCCGCGCTGCAGAGGGCCACAGCCCTGGACCCGGGCAATATTGAAGCAGCGCTGGCGCACATTGAGCTGCTGGACCGCAAGGGCCAGGCTGAGCAGGCACGCAGCCTTTTCGCCCAGTTGCTGGAACATAACCCCGGTTCGTCCATGCTCCAGCACGCACTGGGCATGTGGCTGCTTAACCACGGGCAGGCAGAATTTGCCGTGCTCAGCCTGGCGAAGGCTACAGAGCTGGCACCCGATAACACCGACTATCGCTATGACCTGGCGGTTGCCCTGCATTCGTTGCACGAGCTTGAGGCGGCACAGAGGCAGTTGACGCAGATTGTTCAGAGCCAGCCTGCGAACCGCAAGGCCAGAGTGCTGCTGATTCAATACTGGAAAGAAAACGGTCAGTTGCAAAACGTGCAGATTCTGCTGGCGGAGCTCGAGCAGCAGAACCCCGACGACCCGGTGCTGCAACAGGGACTGTAGGGTCAGAAAGGCAAAAAAAGGCAGGCCAAGGGCCATCTTTGATGCGGCTACACGCCCTTTCATCCGCTGCCTTCAGACATTTCTACTCTTTCCGCATCTGCCAGCCCCCATGTCTGTCAGATGTTTCTCCTTTTAAGCCGTCCCGTGTCGCATGGCACGTTTTCCATCAGCGACTAATGTCGGAAATAACTTACACAACAGCTCGCCTGATAACGCAGGCTTCATTGCCTATATCCAACATTCTCCACCACGACTATTTAACGAATTTGAAAAAGGCTATTTTCTAACTGAAAAAAAAGGTGCATCATTTGCGGGCTACTGAGTTATAACTATCCTCTGTCTGCGCAATGACAAGCCGCAAAGGCCATGTTTCAGCATAGAAACCGCAGGTACAGGGCAGCATCGAGTGAGCGAATCGGTCAATCAGTTTTGTCTCATCGCTTTATAGGGCTGACAACAGCCATTACATTGTTGGAGTGTATTACTTGTCCAGACTTGCCGAGTTTCGAGCAGCAGAGAAAGCCCTTCAAGAACAGCTGGCACAGCTGGAATCCTTGAAGAATGACGCCGGGTTGAAGAAGGAAATCGAGTTCGAGCAAAAGCTCCAGGACCTGATGGGCACCTACGGCAAAAGCCTGCGCGACATCATCGCAATCCTTGATCCTTCAAGCGCTACGTCGCTGGTCGCACCCGCCGGGCCAAAGCGCCGTCGTGCACGCGTGGTCAAGGTTTACCAGAACCCGCATACCGGCGAGCTGATTGAAACCAAGGGTGGTAACCACCGCGGTCTCAAGGCGTGGAAAGAGCAGTACGGTGTAGACACTGTTGATTCGTGGCTTCGCGCCTGATTGAAACTTTGTCCATTGAAGCCCTGCACTTGCGGGGCTTTTTTTATCTACCCGTACGTCAACTGAGCACCTGCACACTGCATCTGCCTGATCAAACGCCCATACACAGTTGACTGCCTGCCCGCCCATGACATTCATACACATGATTAAGTGAACTGCTCGGTACATGTACTTCCAGCGCGTCAGGCATTAATACCGTTGAAATAATGACGCCAATAAAAACTCATCGATTATTCGATTCAGCACGCAGTTACAAACCTGAACACTTGCTGAAATGTGTAGAGTAATTATTCGGTTTATTCGGTGTAATGAGCGATAAGACAATTTGTTACTGCGTGCTTCGCCGCATCGAAAATCGGCGGATGACCGACACCGCGCAGCTTCACACTTTTTTCACATGGATTCTCGGATGATGAAGACCGCTAAAGGAATAGCGCCCCATGCCCGCCTCGGCGGGCTTCTTTTTGCCTGTGAAAAAGCAGGTATCACTGCGCATCGTCCAGTCGCAGGCTCTCGCGGATACGCAACGCCTCGTCCTTGTTGGCCGTGTATCCATCTGCTGATCCCGCGTAGGACAACGACCAGGCCATTTCTTTACTGGCAGCCGCTACCAGCGTCTGGGTCAACACATGCACGCCGTTCTGGGTGATGGTGCAGGTGGTTTCCAGTGCCGGCACGACGCTGAGCCGGCTCTCACGCACATGCGTGCAGACGCTCTGCAGGCCGCTGCGGGCAAAATTGACCTGAACCGACTTGCGCATCTCCAGCAGTACGCCCTGGACATTGACCTCATGCCCGGGCGTCAGGCGTGTCTGGGTCAGCTCCATGACCATCAGCGGGTTTCCACTTTGATCGTTTTTCACCGCGCGCTGTCTGACTTGCACGGACGGTTGCACGGGCTTGCCCGACTCGGTCGGCAGCGACTCGACCTCCCAGCCTGCGGGCCAGATGATCATCGCATCGGCGGCATGAGTCTGTGCAGTGCCCAGCAGCAGGAACAGGCACAGACCTGGCAAGGAGCATCGGTATTGCGAAAGGATCATGGTCAGGTCGCCAGAACAGGTGACCGGAAATTCTGAGCCTGTTGCCGGCATCGAGCAAGACCGAAGCGACGTTATCCGAGCGAGGGTTTGGCACTGCCCGCCCTGCCCCGTATCATTTGGCATTATTTGTACATTCTGTTGGAGACACATTGATGAGCTTGCACGAACTCAACACACTACCGGGCGTTACCGCCGCCCCTGAAGCGGCTACCCGGCAGTTTGTGTTCAACCACACCATGCTGCGCGTCAAGGACATCACCAAATCGCTGGATTTCTACACCCGCGTGCTCGGCTTCAGCCTGGTTGAAAAGCGTGACTTCCCGGAAGCCGAATTCAGCCTCTACTTCCTCGCGCTGGTGGACAAGGCGCAGATTCCGGAAGACGACAAAGCCCGCAACGAGTGGATGAAATCGATCCCCGGCATTCTGGAGCTGACCCATAACCACGGTACTGAAAGCGATGCCACAGCGTCTTACCATAACGGTAACAGCGACCCGCGCGGCTTTGGCCATATCTGCGTGTCGGTCCCGGATGTGAAAGTCGCCTGCGAGCGTTTTGAAAGCCTGGGCGTCGACTTTCAGAAGCGCTTGTCCGATGGCCGCATGAACAGCCTGGCCTTTATCAAGGACCCGGACGGCTACTGGGTAGAGATCATCCAGCCAACGCCGCTCTGAGACTGCCGGTGATCGCTTCGGCAAGGAGCGATCCGCGTAGAAAGCAAAAAGCCCCGTGATCGCTCACGGGGCTTTTCGTTTACCGCTCTCCGATCAGGCCGGGGCGGAAGTACGGATCAGGTGGTCAAAGGCACTCAGGGAGGCTTTGGCACCCTCGCCCAGGGCGATGATGATCTGTTTGTACGGTGCAACCGTCACGTCACCGGCAGCGAAGATGCCTGGCACCGAGGTTTCACCGCGAGGATCGACCACGATCTCGCCGCGCGGCGACAACTCGATGGCACCTTTGAGCCATTCACTGTTGGGCAGCAGGCCAATCTGCACGAAGATACCTTCGAGCGGTACGTTGATCTCTTCGCCTGTGGTGCGGTTCTTGTAGCGCAGGCCGTTGACCTTCTGCTCATCACCTGTCACTTCAGTGGTTTGCGCACTGGTGATCACGGTAACGTTCGGCAGGCTGTGCAGTTTGCGCTGCAAGACGGCGTCGGCACGCAGTTGCACATCGAATTCCAGCAGCGTCACGTGTGACACGATACCCGCCAGATCGATTGCCGCCTCGACACCCGAGTTACCGCCACCAATCACGGCAACGCGCTTGCCCTTGAACAACGGACCGTCGCAGTGCGGGCAATAAGCCACGCCCTTGTTACGGTATTGCTGCTCACCCGGTACATTCATCTCCCTCCAGCGTGCACCGGTGGCAAGAATGACGGTCTTGGCCTTGAGGCTGGCACCGCTGGCGAATTTAACTTCGTGCAGCTCACCGGCCGCGCCTGGAATCAGCTTGTCGGCGCGTTGCAGGTTCATGATGTCGACTTCGTACTGCTTGACGTGTTCTTCGAGCGCAACGGCCAGCTTCGGGCCTTCGGTGTGCTGTACCGAAATAAAGTTCTCGATGGCCATGGTGTCGAGCACCTGACCGCCGAAACGCTCGGCTGCAACACCGGTACGAATGCCTTTGCGGGCTGCGTAAACCGCAGCAGCCGAACCAGCAGGACCGCCGCCCACTACCAGTACATCAAAAGCCTGTTTGGCGTTGAGTTTTTCCGCCTGACGCGCACCGGCACCGGTGTCGATCTTGGCCAGAATTTCTTCCAGGCCCATGCGGCCCTGACCGAAAAGCTCGCCATTCAGATAGATGCTGGGCACCGACATGATCTTGCGATCGGTGACTTCGTCCTGGAACAGTGCACCGTCGATAGCGACGTGCTTGATGCCAGGGTTCAATACTGCCATCAGGTTCAATGCCTGGACGACGTCCGGGCAGTTCTGGCAGGACTGCGAGAAATAGGTTTCGAAATGGAATTCGCCTTGAAGAGCGCGAACCTGTTCGATGGTTTCCGCACTGACCTTGGGTGGGTAGCCGCCAACTTGCAGCAGCGCCAGGACCAGCGAGGTGAATTCGTGGCCCATGGGGATACCGGCAAAACGCAGGCTGATATCGTGGCCAGGGCTGCTCAGCGAGAACGACGGAGTACGCGCGTCGGTGCCGCTGTCATTCAGGGTGACGTCCTTGGAGACACTGATCACATCATTGAGCAGTGCGAGCATTTCCTGAGACTTCGCGCCGTCATCAAGGGACGCGACGATCTCGATGGGGCGAGTAACCCGCTCCAGATAGGATTTCAACTGGGCTTTAAGATTGGCGTCCAACATGTGGCGGCTTCCTGTTTACAAAGGGTAGAAATAACAACGCCCAGGCGATTACCGCCCGGGCGTTTTTTGGGGCGATGCGGTTTACTTGCTCAAGAGCTCAACGCCCCCAGCCGATTCATGCGACTCAGATCTTGCCAACCAGGTCCAGGGACGGAGCCAGAGTAGCTTCGCCTTCTTTCCACTTGGCTGGGCAGACTTCGCCCGGGTGAGCGGCAACGTACTGAGCAGCCTTGATCTTGCGCAGCAGCTCGGAAGCGTCACGGCCAACACCGCCGTCGTTCAGCTCGACGATTTTGATCTGACCTTCAGGGTTGATCACGAACGTACCGCGATCTGCCAGACCGGCTTCTTCGATCAGCACGTCGAAGTTGCGCGAGATAGTCAGAGTCGGGTCACCGATCATGGTGTACTGGATCTTGCCGATTGCAGGCGAAGTGTTGTGCCATGCAGCGTGGGCGAAGTGGGTGTCGGTCGAAACGCTGTAGATCTCGACGCCCAGCTTCTTGAACTCTTCGTAGTTGTCAGCCAGGTCTTCCAGCTCGGTCGGGCAAACGAAGGTGAAGTCGGCCGGGTAGAAGAATACGACAGACCACTTGCCTTTGAAGTCGGCGTCCGAAACGTCAACGAAAGCGCCGTTCTTGAACGCGGTAGCCTTGAACGGTTTTACTTGGCTGTTGATGATAGGCATCGGTATATCTCCTGATGGGTTGGATGGGTTGTTAATTCGATGGAGTGGAGCTTACGCATGATCAGTGACAATCGCTCATTGGCAAACCTGATGTCACTGATTGCTTTTCACTATGAAGGCAGCTTATCGATAGAAGAAACCTTCGACCCGTTCCCTGTCTCCAGGTTGCCCGGGAACGGCGCGGCGTCAATGTAGCGCATCGCCGACTTGATGTCCCTCCAGCCTACATAAGACATCAGTGACTTGAGGTCCCAGCCATTGCTGTGCGCCCAACTGGCGAAGCCGCGGCGTAGCGAGTGACTGGTGTAGTGCTCGGCGGCAATGCCTGCATGCTGGAGAGCCTGACGCAGCAACGGGATAACGCTGTTGGCGTGCAGCCCCTCCTCGCCAAGATTACCCCATCGATCCACCGCCCGAAACACCGGACCGCGCACCAGCGCAGCGCAATTGATCCACTCTATATAAGCCTGCACCGGGCACAGCCGCTGCAAGGCGGGGGTCTGATACGTTCTGCCCAGGTTATCGCGATCACCCTTGCTGCGCGGCAGATAAAGGCTGATGCCCGAGTGGGCGATGGCCTTGACGTCCTGCACTTGCAGGCGACACAGCTCGTCGCTGCGAAAGCCGCGCCAGAACCCCAGCAGAATCAGCGCCGAATCCCGACGACAACGCAATAGGCGCGGCTGATCGTGTTGCGCCTCTGCATCACGTATCTCGCTCTCCAGCCAGGCGATGACTTTCTCCAGGTCCTGCAACTGCAAAGGCTCGGCCTGCTTCTCTTGTGCCGGATGCAATGCACGAATGCCCTTGATGACCTTACGCACCATGGGCGCCTTGGTGGGATCCGCAAACCCCTGACTGACATGCCATTGCGCCAGCGCTGACAGGCGTAGTTTCAAGGTGTTGACCGATAACTTTCCGGCATGGCTGGCCAAGTAACGCGCCACGCTTTCGCTGGTCGCCGGCAGAAACCCGCCCCACGTCACTTCGAAATGCTCGATGGCCGCCCGATAACTGCGGCGCGTGTTGTCACGGGTTGCGGCATCGATATAGCGATCAACGTCATTCATGGTTCAAGCCTGCACATGTACCGGAGAAAGCGCCGAAAAATGAACTGACAACGCCTGACACGGGATAATACGCCAATATCACGGGTTAATTAATTCAAAAAATGGCAAATAATTTCGAATGATATAGTATGTAATTACAGGGTACATACCACAGTACGAAATCGTAGGGGAATACATGGCTCGGGGCGGTGTAAACAAGGCGTTGGTGCAGAAAGCAAGGGCTTCCCTGCTGTCCAGAGGTGAAAACCCCAGTATTGATGCTGTACGTATCGAAATGGGTAACACCGGCTCGAAAACCACGATTCACCGGTATCTCAAGGAACTCGACGCCACGCATGCGCCAGCGCCGGACATCAATGAGGAATTGAGCGGCCTGGTAGCTCATCTTGCCCAGCGTCTTCAGGAGCAGGCTCAGGAACGCATTGATCAGGCCTGCAACACGTATCAGGCCGATCGCGCCACCCTGCAGCAACAATTGGCGGCGGCTCAGCAACAGATCAGCGAACTGCAGGAACATGCGCAGCAACGTCACGAGGCTCTGGAACAGCAGGCTGCCGCCCTGCTTCGCACGCAAAATGCCCTGCAAACCGAACAGACCGAGCACGCCAGACTGCTTCAGGCCAACCAGGACCTGGAGTCGCGCCTGCACGACAAGGACGGCCAGATCCACTCGCTTGAAGAAAAACATCAGCACGCCCGTGAAGCGCTGGAACACTATCGCAACTCGATCAGAGAGCAGCGCGAGCAGGAACAGCAACGCCACGAAGGTCAGGTTCAGCAACTGCAAATGGAACTTCGACAGGCGCAGCAAGGCATCGCCATGCGCCAGGAAGACATCACACAGCTGAATCGTGACAACGAGAGATTACTGGCTGAAAACCGCAGCACCCTGCGTGAACTGCACGAACGAAAAGACCTGCTGAACCAGGCCACTACCCAGGCTGCCGCTCTGGCAGAACAACAGCATCACGCCCGCACCCAATGCGCTCTGCTGGAAGAACGGTTACGCAGCCTGATGGAAGAAAGCACCACGCTCCAGCGGACCATGACAGAGCTACGGCAGCAGAACCGGATGCTGGAACTGCTGCTGACCAAGAAGGAAGCAGCACTGGAAAACCTGCAGAACGGCCTCAGCCAGCCTGATAAACCCACGACCACTGGAAAAAAGCCAAAAGGCAAGGCATGAGAAGCAACGCTCAGGCAGCCATTACTGCGCAAGACAAGAGCAGATGAACCTGAGTGCCCTGACCTTCCTGGCTTTTTATCTGCACATGCCCGCCCGCCTGCTTGATGAAACCGTAGACCATGGACAAACCCAGCCCCGTTCCCTGCCCTACGGGCTTGGTGGTGAAAAACGGGTCGAACGCCCGGTCGATGACGTCTTGAGCCATTCCACTGAGCCGCACATAATCACCAGGTGCCAGCCCGTCTTTCTGAGCGGCAAGTGTTAACCGCTGGCTGCGCACCCGGAGCGCCCCTCCGACCGCAACAGCGTCACGCGCGTTGATCACCAGATTCAACAAGGCATTTTCCAGTTGATGCTCATCCGTACGCACGCAATTCAACCCCTCCTCCAGCTCGATGCGCAATTGCGCGCGAGCGCCGACCGTACCTCGCAGCAGCTCTTCCATAGACCGGACCATATGATTGATATCCACTGCCGTGACATTCAGCGACTGACGACGAGCAAATGTCAGCAGCCTCCGGGTCAACGCAGCCGCACGATTTGCGGAACTGGTCGCAGCGTCCAGATAACGATCAACTTCCTCCACCCGGCCTGCCGCCACGCGGATCCGGATCATGTCCAGGGCACCCATTACGCCGGAAAGCACATTGTTGAAGTCGTGGGCGATGCCGCCCGTCAACTGGCCAATTGCGTCCATTTTTTGCGCATGGCGCAAGACCTCTTCAGCCATTGCTCGCTCGACGATTTCGGCCTGCAAAAATTCATTGGCGGTTGCCAGCTCGCGAGTGCGCTCGGCAACGCGTAACTCGAGACTTTCATTGAGTTCGCGCAACGCCTCTTCAGCGTTGACCTGAGCCGTAATATCGGTGTGAGTACCCAGCCAGTGAGTGATGTGGCCCTGCACATCGCGCATGGGCAGTGCACGCGACAGAAACCAGCTGAAGGCACCGTCCTTGCCGCGCAGTGGAAAGGTGTCTTCCCAGATCGAGCCCGTTGAAAAGCAGTACTGCAAATGCGCCAGCACACGCTCACGATGCTCGGGATGCAGTATCGAACGCCAGCCCAGAGCCGTCATCGCCTCGAACGACGTCCCGGTGTATGCGTACCAGCGCTCGTTATACCAATGGGCCTGCCCGCGAGGACTTGCAGTCCAGGCCAACTGACTCATGTTGTCAGCCAGGGTTCTGAACTGATGCTCGCTTTCACGCAATGCATCAATGTGCTGCGCGATTTCACAATCCTGCCCGGCCAGATGCAGGCGCATTCCGGCCGATGATTTTTCTCTGTTCACGTCGGGATCCGTCCTTTTCAAGCCTTGTCCCGGAGCTCTTCCTGACCTCCGGGTATTGCGCTGCCTGACGTTAGCGTTTGACAGGCGTGCGCATGGTTACAAACTCTTCTGCAGCAGTCGGGTGCACGCCGATGGTGTCATCGAACACCTGTTTGGTCGCGCCAGCCTTGATGGCAATTGCAAGGCTCTGGACGATTTCGCCTGCATCCGGCCCAACCATGTGGCAGCCCAGTACGCGGTCGGTTTTCGCATCCACAACCAGTTTCATCAAGGTGCGTTCCTGATCGTCAGTCAGGGTCAGCTTCATTGGCCGAAAACGGCTTTCGAACACCTGCACATCATGACCTGCCTTGATCGCATCCTCTTCGGTCAGCCCGACTGTACCAATGTTCGGCAAGCTGAAAACTGCGGTTGGAATGTGATTGTAGTCTACCGGGCGATACTGCTCCGGCTTGAACAGACGACGCGCAACGGCCATGCCTTCAGCCAGCGCAACCGGAGTCAGCTGCACACCACCGATGACATCGCCGATAGCCAGGATGGAAGGCTCGCTGCTCTGATAGAGCTCATCAACCTTGATATATCCATGCTCATCAAGTTTGACGTCAACACTGTCCAGCCCGAGATTGTCGAGCATCGGCCGACGGCCAGTGGCGTAGAACACACAATCAGTCTCGAGCGTGCCGCCGCCTTTCATGGACAGCAGCAGGCTGCCGTCGGCCTGCTTGTCGATGCGCTCGATATCGCTATTGAAGCGAATCGTCATGTGACGCTTGAGCAGCTCTTCATGAAGATGGGTGCGAACGCCGCCATCAAAGCCACGCAAAAACAGCTCGCGACGGTAGACCAGCGTGGTGTCGGCGCCGAGCCCGTTGAAAATCGAGGCGAACTCCACCGCGATGTAGCCGCCACCCACAACGACGACACGCTTGGGCAACGTTTTGAGATAGAACGCCTCGTTGGAGGTGATCGCGTGCTCGCGCCCTGGTACGTCAGGAACCTGTGGCCAGCCACCGGTGGCAATCAGAATGCGCTCGGCACTGTAGGTCTGGCCGTTGATTTCGACCTGTTGCGGACCGGTCAATTTTGCGTGCCCTTCAAGCAGCGTCACGCCGCTGTCGACAAGCAACTTGCGATAGATGCCATTGAGGCGATTGATCTCACGATCCTTGTTGGCGATCAGCGTTGCCCAATCGAATTCGGCTTCACCCAGCGACCAGCCAAAGCCCTTGGCATGATCGAAATCTTCGGAAAAATGCGCTCCGTAAACCAACAGTTTTTTGGGCACGCACCCCACGTTAACGCAGGTCCCCCCCAGATAACGGCTTTCAGCCACGGCAACCTTCGCACCGAAACCAGCAGCAAAACGTGCCGCCCTGACGCCACCGGAACCGGCGCCAATTACAAACAGATCAAAATCAAAGGCCATCGATATCTCCTTGGCAGAAGCACAGCATAACCGCTTGGCGGCCAGTCAGAAATGACAAAGCCACCCGAAGGTGGCCTTGTCCCGAGCATCATCAATCGAAAATCAATGCGCTTTGCCGGTTTTGTAGAAATGCTCGAAGCAGAAGTTGGTGGCCTGGATGTACCCTTCGGCACCACCGCAGTCAAAACGCTCACCCTTGAACTTGTAGGCCAGTACGTTGCCTTCTGCAGCCTGCTTCATCAGGGCGTCGGTGATCTGGATCTCACCCCCTTTGCCTGGCTCGGTCTGTTCGATCTTCTCGAAAATGTCCGGAGTCAGGATGTAGCGGCCGATGATCGCCAGGTTGGAAGGCGCATCTTCAGGCTTTGGCTTTTCAACCATGTTGGTCACGCGGAACAGGCCCGTCTTGATTTCTTCACCGGCGATCACGCCGTACTTGTTGGTTTCCTGCGGATCGACTTCCTGAATGGCAATGATCGAGCAGCCATAATGCTTGTGCAGTTTGACCATCTGCGCCAGCACGCCATCACCCTCAGGGTTGACGCACAGGTCATCAGCCAGAACCACGGCAAAAGCCTCATTACCAATCAGCGGACGACCGCTGAGAATGGCATGACCCAGACCTTTCATTTCAGTCTGGCGAGTGTAGGAAAAGCTGCACTCGTCGATCAGTTTGCGAATACCAACCAGATACTTTTCCTTGTCCGTACCCTTGATCTGATGCTCAAGCTCGTAGCTGATATCAAAGTGATCTTCAAGAGCACGCTTGCCACGACCGGTCACGATGGAAATTTCGGTCAGGCCAGCCGCGAGGGCTTCCTCAACACCGTATTGGATCAGTGGCTTGTTGACCACCGGCAGCATTTCCTTGGGCATGGCCTTGGTCGCTGGCAGGAAGCGAGTGCCGTAACCGGCTGCTGGGAACAAGCATTTCTTGATCATAAAAGTCCTTGGTAAGGGCTGTTGGTGTTAACGGCGCAGTCTAATCAGGAGGCGGTCACCTTACAATGCCCCGCCTTTGGCCGTCTGATGCCATGATAGAGGAATCCTCAGGCAGATAGTTCCGCACTTCCTGGATATTGCCTGCAGCCAATTACAGACTGGACCACACTCCAGCCGCCGCCAAAGCCCGCCGCAACAGTGCTGCGCACGCGTTTTCGACGACCGAAGCATTTATGCTCTGCTCCAAAAGAACTTCAACAGTGGCCAGCTAACGACGAGCTATTTATGATGAAAAACATGGCGGAACGATGGCACCCATTACCAGTCCAACGTTCGCATTTGTCAATTCTCTGACCTTATCCTGAAGCGAAAAACATGATCAGAATCCTCTCCCTACTGTCCATTATTGCTGCTCTGGGCCTGACCGGCTGCGCAACCGCCTCCAACACTTACCTGAAAAACGGCAAACAGGGCTTGAGCATCGACTGCTCCGGCGAGGCGATGTCCTGGGCAAGCTGCTACGAAAAAGCGGACGCGTCCTGCGCGGGCACAGGTTATGAAATTGTCGGCACGGACGGCACTCCGCAGCCTGCGGAAAGCGACAAGACACTGGGTGTGGACGTAGGAAACTACAAGAGCCGTAGCGTGCTGGTAGTCTGCAAGTAATCAAGCCTGCCGCCCTGCCCGAAGCGGACAGGGCCTGCTGAGCCCGCCTGAGCGATCAACCGGAAATGCACGCTTCGGCAGCGTTTTGAACATCCCTGAAGCGGATCGGCACGTTGGCGAGTCGTTCATAGACCTTGATCGTACTGCCGCCCGAGCGGCTCTCGACATCGACGACTGCCGCAGGCGATTTGCTGAGCTTTTGCGCCACAATTACGCGCAAGCCATCATGGCGAGGCTCGATAAGCGGCGGCTTGCGACTGCTGGCGATCTTGCCAACGAAGCAATCGGCATACTCCTTGGGGTTCTTGCCCGACATCACGTTCATGGTGGGGGGTGTATGTTCGATGTCATTTACTGTGGCACAGCCAGTCATTGCCAGAGCCAGGACTACTACAGCCAGTTTCATACAAAGCCTCCAAATAAAGGTCCTACGACAAGCTGACGCGCAATTAAATCCCGACTGAGGCAATATTTGCGAGAAACACGGCAAATTAGTGTCCACCGACGTCAAATTGCGGGCATCACATGCTATCGTTTTGATTTTTCAGAAAAACCCCCATTCGGAGCCCGTCATGAAATTCGTACACCAGCGTGAGCATCTCAACGAGGACGACCTGGTCGTTATCGAATGCTCGCAGACCTGCAATATTCGTCTGATGAACGATGCGAATTTTCGCAGCTTCAAAAATGGCGGTCGACACACCTATCATGGCGGTGCATTTGACACGTTTCCGGCCAAGATCGCCGCGCCGAGCACCGGTTTCTGGAACATCACCATCGATACCGCAGGCCGCAAGGTAGATACCAATGCCGGCCGCAAACCGCCTTTCACTCACAAGATCAAGATCGTCCGGCGCTCGACCTCACGCCTGGGATGATGCAAGGAGTCACCGTGAACAACCCAGCCTCGCGCACCACCAAATTTGCTGTCAGCTACAAGCTCAATGGCGAACGCCGCTTCGAGTTCGCCCAACTGCAATCGGCATCAACCAAAGAAGCCGAAGCTGCCTTGAAAAAAATGCACGGCCAGAGCGACGATCAGATCACCGACGTGAAGGTCAGCAAGGCGCTCTGATACCCGCGGGAGCTCGACCCGACCATGCAACGCAAAGGTGACACGCCCGCCAACCTGGATATGTTTGCCGACCAGACGGCCCAGCCTGCAAGCAATGAGCTGATCGGGCCTGGGTCATGGCTGCTCAGAGGCTTTGCGCTGCCTGTCATGCCACAACTGCTGGACTCTCTTGAGGCGACACTGGCCCTTTCTCCATTCAGGCACATGCAGACCCCCAGTGGCTTGAGCATGTCTGCAGCGCTGAGCAGTTGCGGACAACTGGGCTGGATAACCGACCGTCATGGTTATCGATACACCGCAACCGACCCACAAACAGGACAGGCCTGGCCGGCGATGCCGGGTGCCTTCATGCAACTGGCTCAGGACGCCGCGCTCGCAGCAGGTTATGCCGGGTTCGTGCCTGACGCCTGCCTGATCAATCGTTACATCCCCGGGGCGAAGATGTCTCTGCATCAGGACAGAAACGAACACGACCACCGCTGGCCAGTGGTATCGGTATCGCTGGGTATTCCGGCCATCTTCCAGTTCGGCGGCATGCTGCGCAGCGACAAGACCCAACGCATCTCACTGTTTCATGGCGACGTAGTGGTCTGGGGCGGCGAGGACCGGTTGCGCTTCCACGGCATCCTGCCCGTCAAACAGGCCGAGCACCCTCTGCTCGGCGAACAGCGGATCAACCTGACCTTTCGCAAGGCTGGCCGCGACGACTGATCATGCGCCTTCAAGCTCGCTCGATGTGCGAGCCAGTGCGGGGCACACCGCTCGATGCAGATTCAATGCGGTGTTGATGATGCCGATGTGGCTAAACGCCTGAGGGAAATTGCCCAGCATGCGGCCATCTTTCGGATCGTATTGCTCCGCCAGCAGGCCGACGTCGTTGCACAGATCACACAGCCTCTCGAACAGCCGTGCAGCGTCATCAGCCCGACCCAGCAGCACGTAAGCGTCAGCCAGCCAGAACGAACACACCAGAAACGTCCCTTCGCGGCCGGCGACACCATCAACACTGCGCTCGTTGTCGTAACGCAGCAACAGGCCATCCTGCATCAGTGTGCGCTCGATCTGCGCGACAGTACCGGTGACACGAGGATCTTCCGGCGCAAGAAAACCGGTCAACACAATTTGCAGCAGACTGGCGTCGACTTCTTTCGAGCCATACGTCTGCACGAAACTGCCAAGATCAGCATCGAAACCGTTGCGACAGACATCAGCATGGATCTCGTCTGCTACACGCCGGTAGTGACTCGCCAACGCACGATCCTCATCGTTTTCGGCAGCCTTGGCGATCTGAGTGGCGTTTCGGTCGAAGGCCACCCAGGCCATGACTTTTGAATGGGTGAAGTGGCGCGGTTCGGAACGAATCTCCCAGATACCAGCATCCGGCAGGTGCCAGATCTTTTCCAGATAGGGCATGACCACCTTGGAGATCGCCACGCTGCGCGGGTGCTGCGGCATGCCGCCTCTCAGCGCCTGGATCATGGCATCGGCAACCTCGCCATAAACGTCCAGTTGCACTTGAGTCGCCGCGCCGTTGCCGACCCGCACCGGCAGCGAGTTCTCGTAACCACTCAGCCACGGCAGTTCGTACTCTTGCAAACGTCGCTCACCGCCCACGCCGTACATGATCTGTATCTGTTCCGGGTTGCCGGCAACCGAGCGTAGCAGCCAGTCTCGCCAGGCGGTCGCCTCCTCGAAATAGCCAAGATTCATGAACGCCAGAAGGGTCATGGTGGCATCACGCAGCCAGCAATAGCGGTAGTCCCAATTACGCTCGCCACCCAACTGCTCGGGCAATGAAGTGGTCACGGCGGCAACAATGCCACCGGTAGGGGCGTAGGTCATGGCTTTGAGGGTGATCAGCGAGCGCTTTACCTGAGCCGTCCACGGCCCGACGTCAGGACAGCGATCAGAAAACTCCCGCCAATAGGCGGCCGTAACCTCCAGCGCCTGATCGGCATCAATCTGCGCAGCCAACGGCTCGAAAGACGCCTGATAAGCGAGCGTGAAAACCTTGCGCTCGCCCTCACCGACATGAAAACGGCTGGCGGTGTGATGATCCTGCGGGTGCAAGGCCACAGGACTGCGCAGCACGAGCATTTCCGGCCCGGCCACGGCAGTCAGCGTATGTTCGTCCTTGCGCTCGACCCAGGGCACACTGCTGCCGTAATCGAAGCGAATGGCGAGGTCCACACCGAACTCGACACGCCCGGACAGCCCGACCACGATACGCACCACATGACCAGTCGTCTTCATGGGCATGAAATCGATCAGCATGGCGCGACCGTCACGGGTTTCGAAAACAGTTTCAAGAATCAGAGTGCCGTCGCGGTAACGGCGCTCGACAGCGATAACCTCGGCAGTCGGCGCAATCTTCCAGCGGCCATGCTCATCGCTACCCAATAGAGCGGCGAAACAGGCCGTAGAGTCGAAGCGTGGGAAACACAACCAGTCCAGCGAACCATCACGGGCGACGAGCGCCGCTGTCTGACAGTTGCCCAGCAATGCGTAATCTTCGATCAGTGCCGCCATTCAGAAATGCCCGTCGTGATGATGATTCGTCAGCGTGCGCAAACCGCTCTATCAAGCCGGAAGAATGTAACGCTCGATGGCGACGGCAACGCCGTCCTGCTCATTGCTATCTGTAACATGATCAGCCTGTCCCTTGACTGTCTGCTCGCCCTGCCCCATTGCAATCGACAAGCCGGCCTTGTGGAACATCGCCACGTCGTTGCCGCCGTCGCCTATGGCCGCAGTGCGAGAAAGGTCGACTCCCAGATAGTCCGCCAACGCGACCAGAGCGGCACCCTTGTTGGCCTCCAGCGCGGTCACATCCAGGTAGTATTTTTGCGAACGTGCTGCCAGCGCGAGCCCTTCGATCTGCGGATTGAGCTGCGCTTCAAGGGTTTTGAGCAAGTCGAAATCAGCACTGGCCGCGACGATCTTGTCGACGCGATCCAGATACGGCTCGAAACTCTCGACCTGAACATAGCGGTAACCCAGCGCATCGAGCTCATGATCGACGTAATCGGCGTCAGGATCGAGCAACAGCCACTGATCGTCGGCAAACACCCAAGTGGCAACGTTCTGGCCGGCAAACAAATCCAGACATATCTTTACTGCGCGCGGGTCAATGCGATGAGCCACCAGCAGGCTACCGTCGGGATGAGTGATGGTGCCGCCATTGAACGCCACGGTGGGCAAATCCACACCCAGCGCTTCGATCACCTGGCGCATGGCCCTGGGCGGGCGACTGCTGGCCAGCGTGAAGTGAACGCCAGCATCACGCAGGCGCTTGATGGCGTCGATATTGGCTTGGCTAAGGCTGTGATCACGGCGCAGTAACGTGCCGTCGATGTCGGACAAGAGGAACTGTACGGGCAGTTCAGACATTCAATTCTCTCCATTCGCGGCCATCACGGCTCAGCAGATCTTCACCCGCTTGCGGGCCATCCTTGCCAGCTTCGTAAAGCTGCACTTCCGGTTGCGCAGCCCAGGCGTCGAGGAACGGCTGCACGGCACGCCAGCCGTTCTCGATGTTGTCGGCCCTTTGGAAGAGCGTCTGATCACCGGTCAGGCAGTCATAGATAAGGGTTTCGTAACCTGTGGAGGGCTGCATCTCGAAGAAATCCTTGTAGGCGAAGCCCAGCGCGATATCTTCCATTTTCAGTTCCGGGCCAGGACGCTTGGCAAACAGATCGAACCACATGCCTTCGTTGGGCTGGATCTGAATCCTCAGGTAGTTGGGCTTGAGGCGGTCAACTTCGGTGTCGCGAAACTGCGCATACGGCGCGGGCTTGAAGCAGATAGCGATTTCCGTGCTGCGAGCACTCATGCGCTTGCCGGTGCGCAGGTAGAACGGCACCCCGACCCAACGCCAGTTGTCGACCATGACCTTGAGCGCGACATAGGTTTCGGTTGTGCTGTCGGGCGCCACGCGATCTTCCTGACGATAGCCGACGACCTCCTTGTCCCCCATCGCGCCTTTCGCATATTGGCCACGTACCGAGTTGGCCAGAGCTTCCTCCTGACTCCAGGGCCGGATCGCTCCAACCACCTTGGCTTTCTCGCCGCGAACAGCATCGGCACCGAAAGCAGCCGGCGGTTCCATGGCAACCATCGCCAGCAACTGGAACAGGTGATTGGGCACCATGTCGCGCAATGCACCGGTGTGTTCGTAAAAGCTGCCACGGGTTTCGACGCCTACGGTCTCCGCCGCCGTGATCTGTACGTGGTCGATGTAGTGGTTGTTCCAGAACGATTCGAACAGGCCATTGGAGAAACGGCTGACCAGAATGTTCTGCACCGTTTCCTTGCCCAGGTAGTGGTCGATCCGGTAGATCTGCTTCTCGCTCATGACCTTGAGCAAACAGCCATTGAGCTCGACCGCACTGGCCAGATCGGAGCCGAAGGGCTTTTCGATCACGACACGACGGAAGCCATCTTCGGTTTCCTGCAACAAACCTGACGAACCCAGCCGCTGGGCGACCTCACTGAAAAATCGCGGCGCAGTAGCCAGATAGAACACCGCGTTCGCGGTGCCGGTGCTCTCGATCTTGCTGGCGATGTCCTGATAGGTGGAGTCGTCGAGGAAATCACCCTGCACATAACTGATGCGCTCGGCCAGCTTGCTCCACAGCGCAGGATCGAGTGGGTCCTTGCCGCCACCGGCAACCTTGCCGGCGGCTTCATCGCGAATGAAGTTCTCGAGCTTTTTCGCAAAGTCGGCATCGCTGATCGCATTGTGATCAACGCCGACGATGTGCAGCCCTTCATCCACCAGACCGTCGCGTGACAGGTTGTAAAGTGCCGGCATCAGCAGGCGCTTGACCAGATCTCCATGGGCACCAAACAGAAACAGGGTCGTGGGGGGAGCCACTTCGGCTTTTTGCTCGGCGCTGCCACGCGACAGGCCCATTACTTGGGTTCCTTGTGGCCACCAAATCCGAAGCGCATGGCGGACAGCATCTTGTCCGCGTACGAACTTGTCTGGCGAGAACGGAAACGCGCAAACAGGGCGCTGGACAGTACAGGAACCGGAACCGCCTGCTCGATGGCAGCTTCAATCGTCCAGCGCCCTTCGCCACTGTCGGCAACCGAACCGGAGAAAGCATCCAGGTGCGGGTCGGTGGCCAGCGCATCAGCGGTCAGGTCCAGCAGCCAGGAAGACACCACACTGCCACGACGCCAGACCTCGGCGATATCGGCGGTGTTCAGGTCAAAACGCTGCTCCGCTGGCAGATGCTCGGAGTTTTTCTGTTTGAGAAGATCGAAGCCTTCGGCGAAGGCCTGCATCATTCCGTACTCGATACCGTTGTGGATCATCTTCACGAAATGGCCGGAACCGGCAGGGCCGGAGTGGATATAACCGCGCTCGGCGCGGTCGTCGGTCGATTTGCGGTCACGAGTGCGCTCGATCGAGCCAAGGCCGGGAGCCAGTGTCGCGAACAGCGGATCCAGGCGCTCGACAACAGCGGCCTCGCCTCCGATCATCATGCAATAGCCACGCTCAAGCCCCCATACCCCGCCTGACGTGCCGACATCGACGTAGTGCAAGCCTTTTTCGGTGAGCTCCTGAGCGCGCCGAATGTCATCCTTGTAGAAGGTATTACCGCCGTCGATGATCACATCATCGGCGTCAAGCAACTGGCTGAGGGTCTGAATGGTCTCTTCGGTCGGCGCACCTGCCGGGAGCATTACCCAGATGGCGCGGGGCTTGTCGAGCGCATCGACCATTTCCTTGAGGCCTGCGACTGCAACTGAACCGTCATTGGCCAGGGCGTTGCGTGATGCCTCATCGCGGTCATACACAACCGTCGTGTGGCCGTTCAACATCAAGCGGCGTGCGATGTTGCCGCCCATGCGGCCCAGTCCAATAATCCCAAGTTGCATGAAGGTGCTCCTTAAATCGTAAAAAGGTGCCGCACTTGCTGTCCAGCGCATCGACAGGCTGCGAGCATGCTGGTTAGTCAAGCGAGGCGGAACGTCGGTTCCCTTGCGAGAAGATGAAGGCGTTTACGCCCTCCTGTGGTGCATTTTGTCGCGATTAATAAACATTCGCGACAATTAAAAATAAAAAAGTTCCAAAATCATGCAAAAGAAATCAAAATCGGTGCCGATAGAGAGGGTAAGCAGCGGCGCTCATGGATTGAAAGTCATTGCCACGGACCTTTCTGAGGTTGAATCCGCCATTTGCGAGGTGAGCAATGGGCACTGTACTACCAGCACTTGCACCACAAACCCTGTATGTCACGATCCGTCGCGACGAATTGCGCGCATTGAAAGAAGAGCGCGAGCAGTTGCAGAAAAAGGTCGCTCATTTGAGCTCAATGCTGCAGCAACCCCACTTGTCTGCACCCGGCAAGATGCTTCAAGCCTGACTGCCATTGCATCACCCCTTAAAACGCTTCAGGGCAAGCCCGATATTCTGGCTTGCCCACTTGATCTGCTCTCACAGTCTACGCCCCTTCCCTGTCCGAATCTGCTGAACAGCTCTTCCTTGTCCTCGATACGGCTGCACGCAAACCTGCTGCGTACTTTATAGCGCCTTCTGCCAGAACATGGCACGCCCCATTTCAGGGCTCAACTGGTAATTGTCGAAACCGAGCTTCCTGTAGGCACCTTGCGCCGCATCGTTGCCCTCCAAAACCTCAAGCGTCAGTTTGCAGCAACCTCGCTGGCGTGCAATCTCTTCCACCTTGAGCAACATTTTCTGGCTGATGCCCATACCGCGGTATTGAGCGACGACCGCAACGTCGTGAATATTGACCAGCGGACGACAGGCAAAGGTTGAAAAACCCTCAAAGCAATTGACCAGACCTACCGGCTCTCCGGAAATGAACGCCAGCACACTGAAAGCGTAGGGACGTTTGGCCAGCTCGATAGCCAACTGCTGACGCGCATCGCTCGACAGTGGCCGACCTGTGCCCATGACATCCATCGAATATTCGTTCAGCACAAATCCAATTGCATCAGCGTGCACGGGATTCGTGTAACTCGCTTGCAGTACCAATACCTCGGGGGCTTCCATTTCCATCCTCGTCAATTCAATAAAAGTGATTCTGTAAAATCAGTCAAAGGGTAACTCTTTCAGGCCAGCGCGTTATTTCAAGCCAGCTCTGTGACTAGAGCGTCCAGCCCGATTCTATCCTGCCTCGCTGCAAAATGTTCCAGCGCGGATGTAGGAATTTTCTCGCCACGCCCACAGATTGACCGCCAGACGCACCCAGAAAAGGCGCGACGCACCGATGGGGCTCATGAGCACCTCCACTCACCCGTTTTTTTCGATAAAAAAGAAACGCATGACCTCGATTGTCGAACGATCCGACGACCGGTCATGCGCGCTCGGGACTCGAATTTAACCCATAAAAAAGCGCAACGACTGCCGGGCTGGCCCTTGCAGCGTCCCGACAGGCGCGGCTTCAAAGCCCTTGCCAGACATTCGCGCAGAAAAAAGTCGAAACTTCTCCAAAACGCCCCGGTCAGGTGAATGGAGCATCTATGCTATTGGCTGACATCCGGTAATGGCGACATCACGCGGCTTTGTCACTACGCATGGTCCAAACGGGTATTGATCTTGCGTAGTGCACGTATGTGTACCCGGCCATAGGAAATGGCCAATAAAAATCAAGTGATGCACCAAGACTGTTTTAAGGGGAAAAATCGATGATTAGCGCCGCTGTCAAAACCCAGAAGGGAGAGAGTTTTAACCAGCCTGTCGGCGAGCTGACTCATCTGCCAGTCTTCTCTACCAAGAGCGTTCCTTTGCTGCAATTACCAACCTCGACAATTCAGCCTACGCCGACCATGTCTCAGGTCAGCAGACGCAAAGTGTTGTTCGTGACCTCGGAATTGGCCGACCTGGTGAAAACCGGTGGGCTGGGCGACGTATCCGCCGCGTTGCCACGAGCAATGCGCCACCTGCATGACGTGCGGGTTCTTATTCCAGGTTATCCGCAGGTCATCAACAGCGGAAACCCGATCCATATCATCAGCCAGCTGGGCGGGCATGCTGCACTGCCACCTTGCAAGGTGGGTCGCATGGACATGAAAGATGGCCTTGTGATCTATGTGTTGATCTGCCCTGAGCTTTACGAGCGTGAAGGCACGCCTTACGCCGACAGCGATGGCCGCGACTGGTCCGATAACCATATTCGTTTTGCCCGTCTGGGGCTCGCGGCTGCCGAATTTGCGGCTGGCGAAGTGAAAAGCCAATGGTGCCCCGAGCTGGTCCATGCCCATGACTGGCCTGCCGGTCTGGCACCTGCTTATATGCGCTGGCGCGGGCAGTCCACGCCAAGCATCTTTACTATTCACAATCTGGCCTATCAGGGGACCGTGAGTACCGCTTCGAGTCGTGAACTGGGCATTCCAGATGAAGCGATCAACCCGGAAGGCATGGAGTTCTACGGCAAGCTGTCCTTCATCAAGGCGGGCATGGCCTTCGCGAGCCACATTACGACCGTGAGTGCAACCTATGCTCGGGAAATCACCACGCCAGAGTTTGGTTGCGGCCTGGAAGGCTTTCTGCAGAGCAAGGCTGACAAGGGTCAGCTCAGCGGCATCCCTAACGGAATCGACGAAAGCTGGGATGCAGCGACCGACGAACACCTGATCTGCCACTTTGCGCCCAACGAATGGACGCGCAAGGAAATCAACGCCGACTATGTGCGTGAGCTGTTTGAGTTGGATGCCTCGACCGGGCCCCTGTATGCAGTGGTTTCGCGCCTTGTGTATCAAAAAGGCCTGGACCTGACCATCGGGGTTGCCGAGCACATCGTCAACAACGGCGGACAAATCGCAATTATCGGTCGCGGCGAGCCTGAGGAAGAAGATGCCATGCGCGAGCTGGCCGCACGCTTCCCGGGGCGCATTGGTGTGCGTATCGGCTTCAATGAAACCGACGCACGACGCATGTTCGCCGGCAGCGATTTTCTGTTGATGCCATCGCGCTATGAACCCTGCGGTCTGAGCCAGATGTACGCGCAACGCTTCGGCTCCCTGCCTGTCGCACGCAACACCGGCGGCCTGGCGGACACAATCGAGGACGGCGTGACCGGCTTCCTGTTCAAAAAATCAACCATCGAAAGCTACACCGAAGCCCTGAACCGCACGTTTCAGGTATTCGCCCACCGTGAGCTGCTCAACGCCATGCGCTGCCGTGCAATGGCTGCTCCCTTCAACTGGCATCAGGCAGTAGAGCCCTACGCAGATCTCTACCGCGACCTGTTGAAGAAAAACGTGAGCATTTCCAGCAACTACTAGTTTAAGGATCAATGGATGCCACTGCGTACAGACGATAACTGGCGCCACGGCGCCGTCTTGCTAGACCCCGAACACACCCGGTTTGCCCTCTGGGCACCGGATGCCAACTACGTAAATGTCGAACTCCAGGATGGCCAGGGTGTTCAGTCACTGGCCATGCTGCCCCAGCCGGAAGGCTGGTTCGTCCTTGAGGCCCGCTGCGAAGCGGGCACTCGATACCGCTTCAAAATCGATCATGAACTGGAAGTGCCTGACCCCGCCTCCCGCGCGCAGGTCGACGATGTCCATTCTCAAAGCTTCGTAGTGGACCCTCTGGCCTATTCATGGCAAAACACCTCATGGCAAGGTCGGCCGTGGCATGAGGCGGTGATCTATGAGCTGCACGTAGGTGCGATGGGCGGCTATGCTGCGGTGGAAAAACACCTCCCGCGCCTTGCGCAAATGGGCATTACCGCGATCGAGCTGATGCCGCTTGCGCAGTTTCCCGGTGATCGCAACTGGGGCTACGACGGCGTTCTGCACTACGCCCCGCAATCTTCCTATGGCACTCCGGAAGAGCTCAAGCACCTGATCGATACGGCTCACGGTCTTGGCCTGATGGTGATACTGGACGTGGTGTACAACCACTTCGGCCCGGACGGCAACTACCTGGGAAGTTACGCCAAGGATTTTTTCCGCAGCGATCTGCATACCCCGTGGGGCGATGCCATTGATTTTCGCCGCCCGCAGGTGCGCGACTTCTTCGTCGACAATGCGCTGATGTGGCTGCTGGAATACCGCATCGACGGCTTGCGCATGGACGCTGTGCATGCCATTCGCGATGAAACGTTCCTGCCAGAATTCGCAACTCGCGTACGCGGCCAGATCGAGCCGGGCAGGCACGTGTGGCTGAACCTTGAGAACGAGTTCAACCAGGCCGGTCTTCTGGAGAAAGGCTTCGATGCACAATGGGACGACGACGGGCACAACACTTTGCACGTGCTGCTGACCGGTGAAACCGACGCCTATTATTCCGACTTCGCTCAGGAGCCTACACAAAAGCTTGCGCGCCTGCTCAGCGAAGGGTTTGTCTATCAGGGCGAACAGACGCGGCATGGACACACGCGAGGAGAGCCCAGCGGCCACCTTGCGCCGACTGCCTTTGTATTGTTCCTGCAGAACCATGACCAGATCGGCAACCGCGCACTCGGTGAACGTTTGCCGCAGCTGTGCACGCCTGCTGCGCTGAGGGCCGCAACCGCCCTGTTGCTGCTTTCGCCGATGATTCCGCTGATGTTCATGGGCGATGAGTGGGCGGCCAGCGAACCGTTTCTGTTCTTCACCAGCCACCATGGCGAACTGGCCGATGCGGTGCGCGAAGGACGTCGCAAGGAGTTCGCCGACTTTGCCGCATTCGCCGATCCGGAAAAGCGCGAGCACATTCCCGACCCGAACGACATCAAGACATTCGAGGCATCACGTCCGGCGTTTTCGGCAGTTGATCTGGAGACCGACAAAGGCCTGGATCACCGCAGCTGGGTCGACTTTTATACACAGTTGCTGGCTTTGCGGCACAAGGAAATTATGCCGCGCCTGCCCGGTGCACGCTTCCTGAAAACCGATATTCTCGGCGACAAGGCCGTCAGTGCTCGCTGGGCGCTTGGCGATGGCAGCGAACTGCGTATCGACCTGAACCTCAGCGAACAGGCTGTCGATGCCCCGGCGCAGCAAAATGCCCGGCAGATATTCTCCAGCGCGGCAAAATCGTCCGAACTTTCCCCGCAGGCCATCCTCAATCCTTACACGGCCATTGTCAGCCTGACAGCAAGTGATGTTCTGGAGGAACAGGATGAACAATGAGCAATTGGAGAGGCTTGCTACCGAGGCAGGGCTATCGGTGCATTGGGTCGATGCCAACGCTCGGCCGCAGACTGTCAGCCCTGATGTACTGCGCAAGGTTCTGGAAGCGCTGGGCTATCCGGCCGAAAACGGTGAGGCTATCGATGCCAGCCTGTTAAGCCTGCAAAACGCCAGCCACGGCAAAAGCGCCCCGCCGCTGCTGACGGTCGACACGGACAGTAATCTGGATCTGTCCGAGTGGTTTGCGCCGCAAACGCCATTCACGCTGCACCTAGAAGACGGTTCATCGCTGGACGCCAGGCTAACCGCGTCCGGCGAACTTCCAGCGCTGGCACCGCCCGGCTATCAACAGTTGGAGATTGCCGGTCAACATCTGACCATCGCTGTCGCCCCTAAAACCTGTTTCAGCATGGCAATGGCCACCGATGCGCCGAAGCCACATGGCTGGGGTCTGACTGCTCAGCTTTACAGCCTGCGCCGCGAGGGCGATGGCGGTTTTGGCGATACGGAAGCACTGGAGAAGGTTGTTCGCGCTGCCGGAGAGCGCGGTGCCGATGCGCTGGGCATCAGCCCGATCCATGCAATGTTCGCCAATGATCCACACCGTTACAGCCCTTATTCGCCGTCCAGCCGACTGTTTCTAAATAGCCTGTATGCGTCGCCCGGTGCCATTCTGGGTGAACATGCATGGCGTCAGGCGATAGAAGACGCGCGCGTCGGCGACGAAATGAAGCAACTGGAAGCGCAGCAGTTGATTGACTGGCCTGCTGCTGCCCAGGCCAAGTGGAAAGCGCTGCACAAGCTGTATGAAGGGTTCAGTGCGGGTGATCACCCCTTGCACGAAGACTTCAACAGCTTCCGCCACAGCGGTGGCGAGGCCCTGGAGAACCACTGCCGCTTCGAAGCGCTGTGTGCCGAATCCGAAACGTTGAATATCGGCAGCAATTGGCATGAATGGCCGGAAGAGTTCAAAGACCCTCGTAGTGACGCCGTCGCAGCATTTGCCGAAGCGCACAGCGAGCACATCAGTTTTCATGCGTTCGCTCAATGGCTCATCGCCCGCGGCCTGGAGCGCGCGCAGTCTGCAGCACGCAGCAGTGGCATGCGCATCGGCCTGATCGCTGACCTGGCTGTGGGTGCCGATGGTGCCGGAAGCCAGGCCTGGAGTCGTCAGGACGAGTTGCTGTCGGCCCTGACCGTTGGCGCACCACCCGACATTCTCAACCGCGCCGGACAGAGCTGGGGGATTTCGGCCTTTTCACCGGACGGCCTCAAACGTAACGGGTTTCGCGCGTTCATCGAAATGCTGCGTGCCAATTTCGCCCATGCTGGCGGCTTGCGTATCGATCATGTCATGGGCCTGCAACGGCTATGGGTCATTCCGCATGGATCGCCGCCCAGCGAAGGCGCTTATCTGAATTTCCCTCTGGATGACATGCTGCGCCTGCTGAGTCTGGAATCCTGGCGGCACAAGGCGATCGTGCTCGGTGAAGACCTTGGCACTGTGCCTGAAGGCCTTAGCGACAAACTCAGCGCCCGGGCGATTCTGGGCATGCGCGTGCTGCTGTTCGAACAGAATAACGGTCAGTTCAAACCCATTCTTGATTGGTCGGACCAGGCACTGGCTACCACCAGCACCCACGATTTGCCGACACTGGCAGGCTGGCTCAGCGAGCTGGACATCGAGTGGAATGCACGACTGGGTCACATCGACGAGCAACATGAATCGCAGTGGCGTGAAGAACGTGGGCGCGAATATGCAAGCCTGCGCCGGGCCCTGAGCCAGAACGTCGAAAGCCTGCCGTCAGACAGTGAAGACCCGGAACAGATCATCGACGCGGGCATCCGTTATCTGGGTCATACGCGCGCTCCGCTCGTGCTGCTGCCGATGGAAGATGCGCTGGGTGTCGAGGAGCAGGCCAACCTGCCCGGCACCATTGACAGCCACCCGAACTGGCGCAGGCGCCTACCCGGCGATGCAGCCTCCTTGCTTGATAACCCGAATGCTGCTCGACGACTGGAATTGCTCTCCCAATCCCGGCTGCAAGCTGCGGAGCGTGACCAATGACCCGTCCATTACAGCCTTTGCGCGCTACCCAGCGTTTGCAATTTCATAAAGATTTCACGCTCGACGATGCGGTGCCACTGGTGCCCTACTTCGCCAGCCTGGGGATCAGCCATGTCTATGCCTCGCCGCTGCTCAAGGCGCGTGCTGGCTCAATGCATGGTTACGACGTCGTCGACCCGACCGTCATCAACCCGGAACTGGGTGGCGAGCCTGCCCTGCTGCGTCTGGTATCGGCCTTGCGCGAACACGGCATGGGGCTGATCCTCGACATCGTCTCCAACCACATGGCCGTCGGTGGTGCAGACAATCCCTGGTGGCTGGACCTGCTCGAATGGGGTCGGCGCAGCCCGTATGCCGAGTTCTTCGACATTCAGTGGAATTCGCCGGATCCGTTGCTGGAAGGCCAGTTGCTGCTGCCGTTTCTGAGCAGCGATTACGGCACCGTCCTGCAGGCCGGAGAAATCCCGCTGCGCTTCAACGCCGAGCGCGGCATGTTTTATATCGAGCACTACCAGCATCATTTCCCGATCTGCCCGCTGACCTATGATTCATTGCTACAGGCAGTGGAGCACCCGCAATTGAAGGAAATGGGCCAGCGCTTCACTGCGCTTGCCCAGTACCCGCAAGCCTACGAACGCGCACGTCAGGCGAGAACCGAACTGGCCGAGCTGGCAAAAGATCCGCAGGTGCTCAAAGGCATCGAGCAGATCCTTGCGCACTTCGACTCCAGCAAGCCGGAAGGCTTTCAGCGTCTGCATCAGTTGCTGGAACGTCAGCACTATCGTCTGGCCAGTTGGCGCACTGCCGGTGATGACATCAATTGGCGGCGCTTCTTCGACATCAACGAGCTGGGCGGTTTGCGTGTCGAACGGCCGCAGGTATTTGAAGCCACCCACGGCAAGATATTCCAGCTGATTGCCGACGGCCTGGTTGACGGGTTGCGGATCGATCATATCGATGGGCTGGCCAACCCGCGCGGCTACGGCCGCAAGCTGCATCGCCGGGTAAAAAGCCTGCTCAAGCTGCGTCCTGCCGAGGCGCGCATTGATCATCTGCCTATTTTCGTCGAGAAAATTCTGGGGCCGGATGAGCCGTTGCGTGAAGACTGGAGCGTGGACGGCACGACCGGCTACGAGTTCATGAATCAGGTCTCGCTGCTGCAACACGATCCCAAGGGCAAAGAGCCGCTTGGAGAGCTGTGGAGTCGACTGACAGAACGTACCGCTGACTTCGATCAAGAAGTGCTGGTGGCCCGGGATCTGGTCCTGCACGGCACACTGGCGGGCGATTTCGAGAACGTCGCGCAGTCGTTGCTGCAAGTTGCACGCAGCGACCTGATGAGTCGTGACCTCACGCTGGGTGCAATTCGCCGTGCCCTGCTCGCGCTGATCGTCAATTTTCCGATTTATCGCACCTATATCTCGGTATGCGGCCGCTCGGCGCAGGACGACAAGTATTTCCAGCAGGCAATGGAAGGCGCTCGCAGCACTTTGAACGAAGGCGACTGGCCAGTGCTGGATTATCTGGCACGCTGGCTGGGTGGCGAAGCGTGGCGCAAACTGCCACGCGGACCGTTGCGCAAGCTTTACAAGAACGCGTGTGTACGATTCCAGCAACTGACCTCCCCGGTTGCCGCCAAGTCGGTTGAGGACACCTCGTTCTATCGCTCTGCAGTGCTGTTGTCGCGCAACGACGTAGGCTTTCATCCGCAGCATTTCAGTGCGCCGGTGGAAGACTTCCATCAGGTCTGCCTGGAGCGTCTGGAAAAATTCCCCGACAACCTGCTGACCACTGCAACGCACGATCACAAGCGTGGCGAGGACACACGTACACGCCTTGCTGTCTTGAGTGAATGTGCGCCGTGGTACGCCGAACAGGTAGAACGCTGGAGACAACTGGCGGTGCCGCTGAAAGGCGAAGAGCCGGCCATCAGTGCGGGTGACGAGCTGATGCTTTATCAAGCGCTGCTGGGCAGTTGGCCGCTGAGCCTGGAGGGCGAAGACGCTCACAAGGCATACGCGCAACGCATGGTGCAGTGGCAGGAAAAAGCCCTGCGCGAAGCCAAGCTGCAAAGCAGCTGGAGCGCACCGAATCAGCCCTACGAAACGGCTTGCCGTGAATTTCTTGAACGCTTGCTGTTGGCCCCTGAAGCGCTGGCGTTGCGTCAGTCCCTGAGCGCAACGGCCAATCGTATCGCGACCGCCGGAGCACTCAACAGTCTGGCGCAAACCTTGCTACGCTTGAGCGTACCCGGTGTTCCCGATTTGTATCAGGGCACCGAGTTCTGGGATTTCAGCCTGGTGGATCCGGACAACCGGCGACCGGTTGATTATGCAGCCCGACAGAAAGCGCTGGCAGAAGATGCAAGCGCTGCCGACCTGCTCGATAACTGGCAGGATGGCCGCATCAAACAGGCGCTGATTGCGAAGGTTTTGAACCTGCGTGCCGAGCATCCAACGCTGTTCAGCGAGGGGCGTTATCAGCCTCTGGAAATAAAGGGTAGCCACGCCGAGCACGTGATGGCTTTTGCCCGGGAGACACAAGGAGTGCGCGCTATCATCGTAGTCCCACGCACAAGCAGTGAACTATTGGGTACTGCGCAAACTCCATTGATTAATGCTGCCAATTGGGGCGACACACGGATTATGCTTCCGTTTGCCGACTCTGGATCTGACTGGAAAGGACTCTTTTCCGACGGTGTCACAACACACGTTCGGGAGATACCGCTCAGTGCAGCGCTTGAAAGATTTTCCGTCAATTTGCTTATTCAAACTATGTAATAGCTGGGAGTCTCAAGATGAGTGCCGACGAAAAAAGAATTCGCGATTTTGCTTACCAGATCTGGGAGTCCGAGGGTAAGCCCTCTGGACACGACGAGCGTCATTGGGAAATGGCGCGCAAGCTTGCAGAAGCCGAAGCCCTGGCACCGAACAAGTCCAGCGTGCGCAAGTCGAGCAAGCCCAAGCTGCCTGAGGTAGACAGCGCCAAGGCGCCTGCCAAGGGCGCGGCCAAACCTGTGGCGAAGTCAGCACCCGCAGCAAAGCCAGCGGCCAAGCCCGCAGCTGAAACCAAGACCAAGCCAGCGGCCAAGGCGGCTCCCAAGCCTGCTCCCAAAGCAAAGCCGGCTGCCGCTGCGCCAACTGATGCCCCAGCCAAGCCTGCTGCCAAGAAGCCACGCAAACCGTCGAATTCTTGAAACTCTTCTGGCCGGGCGCCAGTCCATTGTTGCAGGTCGCACTCTGATCGGAGATGAGGCCTGCTACACCCCCATACTTTATCGTCAATATTGAAGCCTTTGTGGCTTCGATAGCGGCCTTGGCCGCTCAGAAAATCATTCGACGTCAGGAAGTCATCATGAATACGAAGTCCACTACAACGGCAGAAGATAATTCAGCCCCGCAAGACAATCCAGGCAGCACCCCGTCTCGCATTCGTGAAGGACTTCCCTTTCCTCTCGGCGCTAGCTGGGACGGCCTGGGTGTCAACTTTGCCCTGTTTTCGGCCAACGCAACCAAAGTAGAGTTGTGTCTGTTTGACTCGACCGGTGAAATCGAACTGGAACGCATCGAACTTCCGGAATACACCGATGAGACGTATCACGGCTACCTGCCCGATGCACACCCGGGCCTGATCTATGGCTATCGCGTCTACGGCCCTTATGACCCTAAAAACGGTCATCGCTTCAACCACAACAAACTGTTGATCGACCCGTATGCCAAGCAACTGGTCGGCGAATTGAAGTGGTCTGAAGCATTGTTCGGTTACACCATTGGTCATCCTGACGGCGACCTGAGCTTCGATGAACGTGACAGCGCGCCCTTTGTACCGAAGAGCAAGGTAATCGACGAGGCTTACACCTGGGGCCGCGATCAGCGCGTCGGTACGCCTTGGGACAAGACCATTTTTTATGAAACCCACGTGCGCGGCATCACCATGCGCCACCCGGAAGTTGCCGAAGAGCTGCGCGGCACGTTTGCCGGTCTGGGATCAGCTCCCGTTGTCGACCACATCCGCAAGCTGGGTGTGACTTCCGTCGAGCTGCTGCCGATCCACGCCTTCGTCAACGACCAGCATCTGCTGCAAAAAGGAATGACCAACTACTGGGGTTACAACAGTATTGCGTTCTTTGCGCCAGACCCGCGTTATCTGGCGAGCGGCAAGATTGCCGAATTCAAGGAAATGGTTGCACACCTACACCATGCCGGGCTGGAGGTCATCCTCGATGTGGTCTACAACCACACGGCCGAAGGCAACGAGCTAGGCCCTACCCTGTCCATGCGCGGTATCGACAACGCCTCTTATTACAGGCTAATGCCGGACGACAAGCGCTATTACATCAACGACTCAGGCACCGGCAACACCCTTGACCTGAGCCATCCGTGTGTACTGCAGATGGTTACTGACTCCCTGCGTTACTGGGCTTCGGAAATGCACGTCGACGGGTTCCGCTTCGACCTGGCAACCATTCTGGGTCGCTACCACGACGGTTTCGACGAGCGCCACAGCTTCCTCGTCGCTTGCCGTCAGGACCCGGTGCTGCGTCAGGTCAAACTGGTCGCAGAGCCTTGGGACTGTGGCCCTGGTGGCTATCAGGTCGGCGGCTTCCCGCCGGGCTGGATGGAGTGGAACGACAAGTTCCGTGACACCGTACGTGCCTTCTGGAAAGGCGACGAAGGCCAACTGGCAGACTTCGCGGCACGCATGACTGCCTCCGGCAATATGTTCAACCAGCGCGGTCGGCGTCCGCAGGCATCGGTGAACTTCATCACCGCGCACGACGGCTTCACGCTGCACGACCTGGTGTCGTACAACGACAAGCACAACGAAGCCAACGACGAAAACAACCAGGACGGCAGCAACAACAACCTGTCCTGGAACCACGGCGTTGAAGGCCCGACCGAAGATCCGGAAATCAACACCCTGCGTCTGCGTCAGATGCGTAACTTCTTCGCTACTTTGCTGCTGGCACAAGGTACTCCGATGATCGTCGCCGGTGACGAGTTCGCCCGTACACAGCACGGCAATAACAATGCCTACTGTCAGGACAGCGAAATTGGCTGGATCAACTGGGATCTGGACGAGGACGGCGCAGCGCTGCTCAAGTTCGTGACCCGCGTGATCAAGCTCCGTCAGACCTACCCGATCCTGCGTCGCAGCCGCTTCCTGGTAGGCGATTACAATGAAGAAATCGGCGTCAAGGACGTGACCTGGCTTGCGCCGGATGGCAACGAGATGAGTGTCGAGCAATGGCACGATGCCAATGGCCGTTGCCTGGGCATGTTGATGGATGGTCGCGCACAGGAAACCGGTATCCGTCGTCCAGGTGCCGACGCCACGCTGCTGCTGGTCGTCAACGCGCACCACGACGGGGTCAATTTCACCCTGCCGGAAGTGCCTGAAGGCACCCATTACGAGTGCCTGATCGACACCAATCAGGATGATGCACGCAGCAAGGAGCACTTTGCGTTCGGTTCGCAATATACCGTCACGCCGCGCTCGCTGCTGCTGTTCGAACTGAAGCGCGAAGACCAGCAATGATCGATGCCTTGAGTGAGTTTCTCGACTGGCGCAAGCACGGTTATGCCGATACGCGCGCGCTGGGCGAGTGCTTGCAGGCATTGGTCAACGAAGGTCTGGATCAGCTCCCCCTGCCTGCCAGCGGTCAGACACTTGAGCGCTGGCGGGCGCTGGCCTGCATTGCAGGCCACGACCTGGGGTTGTGCAAGTTGTACGAGGGGCATACCGACGCCTTGGCGATCATGGCGGAACTGGGTGCCCCGCCCCCCGAACAATTCAGCACCTGGGGCATGTGGGCGGCAGAGCCGCCGCAGGCACGGGTGAATATCAGCGGTACTGGCGATTCACTTCGTTTGAATGGCCGAAAAGCTTGGTGTTCCGGGGCTACGGCCTTGAGCCATGCATTGATCACCACATGGGATGAAGAGCATCGCCAGCAACTGGTGGCGGTGCGTCTCGACCAGCCCGGCGTGCATATGACCAGTGATGGCTGGCGCGCAGTGGGCATGGGCGCTACCGGTAGCGTCGAAGTGGTCTTCGTGGACGCTGCCGGGCAAGCGATCGGAGCGCCGGGCGGCTATCTGGAACGGCCCGGCTTCTGGCAGGGCGGCATCGGCATCGCGGCCTGTTGGTATGGTGCCTCACGTGCCATCGCTCAGCGCTTACTGGCACAGGTCGGCAAACGCGAAGAGCCGCACGCTCTTGCGCACCTGGGTGCTGTGGATGTCGCGCTGCACGCAGCAATCGATGTACTGCGTGCCGCCGCTGCGCATCTGGATCAGGCCCCGGCTGAAAATGCCGAGGTGCTTGCCAGACGTTGCCGTGCCTACGTCGAGCAAGCTGCGGAGCTGGTCATTCAGCATGTGGGCCGCGCGGTAGGTGCCGGTCCTTACTGCAAGGACCCGCACTTCGCTCGACTGATCACCGACCTGCCGGTTTTTCTGCGTCAGAGTCATGCCGAGCAAGACCTTGCTGCTCTGGGTCAATTGACGGGTAAACGGCTGCCAGCTGTACGCACGTGGTCACTATGAGAGCGTATCTATCATGAGCGAAGGCTTTGTAGTCAGCGACGACGAGTCTGGCCAGGGCACGCCTCTGGCTGCCTGGAACGCCTCCGGCAAGCTGCGCAGCGTGCCGGCGATTACCGCTGACCTGCTGGTGCCGAACAATTGCAGGGCAGTCATCATCGCCCCGCACCCGGACGATGAAGTGCTGGCATGCGGCGGCTTGATGAGCCAGTTAGCACAACTGGAACGCAATCTGTTGTTGATCTCGGTCACTGACGGCACCGCCAGCCATCCGGGCTCCACGCTATGGCCTGTCGAGCGACTGTCTGCAACCCGGCCCCGGGAAAGCGCCGAAGCCTTGAATCGTCTCGATATTCCCCTCGAGCGTCTTGAGTGGCTGCGCTGCGGCTTGCAGGATGGGGCTGTGGCCGAATCCGAAGATCAGCTGACAGAGTTTCTTGAACGTCATCTGGGCCCTGCCGACGTGGTGTTCGCCACTTGGGCAGAAGATGGTCATGGCGACCACGAAGCCGTTGGCCGTGCCAGTGCAAGAGCCTGTGCGTCTACCGGAGCGCAGCTTTGCGAAGTACCGATCTGGGCCTGGCACTGGGCTGACCCTGAAGACGAGCGGCTGCCATGGGACCGCGCACGCAAGTTGCTGTTGGACCCGGCGACCCTTGCCCGTAAACGCAATGCCGCTCAGGCCTTCGCCAGTCAAGTGCAGGGTGACCCGGCCATCGGTCTTGCGCCCGTTCTGCCAGCCGTTGTTCTGGAAAGACTGCTGCAACCGTTTGAAGTGGTATTCGTATGAGCGTCGAAGACCGCTATTTCGATGAGCTGTTTCGCAACAACGATGACCCGTGGGCGTTCAAGCAACGCTGGTATGAGCGGCGCAAGCGTGCGCTGACACTGGCGGCCCTGCCCCGTGAACGGTATCGCTCGATATTCGAGCCCGGCTGCGCCAACGGCGAACTCAGTGCCGACCTTGCCGGGCGCTGTGACGCACTGGTGTGCGGCGACACGTCAAACCTGGCGGTGGAACTGGCACGCCAGCGTCTGGCAGGACTGCCCCATGTGCGCGTGTTGCAGGCCCGTTTGCCACAGCAGTGGCCGCAGGGACAATTTGATCTGATCGTCTTCAGCGAGCTGGGTTACTACCTGGACGTCGATGACCTGCACCGCCTGATCGACTGCATTCTATCCTCGCTTTCACCCGATGGTCAGTTGCTCGCCTGTCACTGGCGCCCTGATATCGAGGGCTGCCCGCTGAACGCACAGGCTGTACACGACATCCTTGCCGAACGCTTGACCATGCACCGTCTTTTCAGTCATCACGAACAGGATTTCCTGCTGGACCTGTGGAGTCGTGATGGAACCTCCGTAGCAGAACAGGAATTCTCCGATGATCGGCATTCTGATCCCGGTGCACAATGAAGAGCAGCTACTCGATTTGTGCCTCGAAACGATAAAGCAGGCGGCTGAACACCCGGATCTCAAGGGTGAGCGAGTAGAGGTGCTGGTGGTTCTAGACAGTTGCACCGACAGCTCGGCAGACATCGCGCGAGCGCATGGGGTGATGGCCCTTGAGGTCTCGGCCCGCAACGTCGGGCAGGCACGCGCCGAAGGAGCAGCGTTTCTCCTCGACCGAGGTGCGCGCTGGCTGGCGTGCACCGATGGCGACAGCACCGTGGCGAATGACTGGCTTGCCGAGCAACTGGCACTGGATGCCGATGCGGTATGCGGGACCGTCATGCCCGGCGATTGGAACAAGGATATCTCCGCGGCTGCGCAGGCGGCTTACCTCAAGCATTACCAGCACCGGGACGGCCATCGGCAAATTCATGGTGCCAACCTGGGCGTGAGCTCAATTGCCTATATCAGTGCAGGCGGGTTTCCGGCACTGGCCTGTCACGAAGACGTGCATCTGGTTCGCCAGCTGGAGCTTATCGGCGCGCGGATCGCCTGGAGCTGCCGCCCGCGGGTCACGACCAGTACCCGCCTGGACTCAAAAGCCAGAGGCGGGTTTGGCGACTTTCTGAGTTCGCTGAACGCCTGAAAAGCGCTTATTCGTGATGCGCTGTCTGCATACCTGAATGGTCAGGGTCGGCAGAATTGAGCGCCGTGCTGAAGAAGCGCACAGCTTCTGCGCTCAGGTTGCGGTGAATGTCTTCGCGGTCCACTCCGTCAGGGTCGTTGCACAGTAACGGTGCGTTCGAGCGCTGTTCGTCACTGCACGGTGCCATAAAGACAAAGTGCCCTGCCCCCGCCAACAATTTATAGTCCGGGGCCTGCGGCAGTTTGCGCGCCAGCGCTTCGGCATTGCGGTCGATGGCCAGCAACTGGTCGTCATCCCCGGCATACATCAGCACCGGCACATGCACGTCGCCAAGCGTGTGACGGCCGAACATCAGGCTCAACGGGGCCATCAGCATCAGCGCACCGACCCTGGGGTCAGCCTGGGCATGCAGGTCATCGCGATCGGCGACCAGCTCCCCTTGAGTCTTGCAGGCGTCACGGTCTGTGGGACGTTCGAGGCAATACTGGCGCAGGCGCTGTAGATCAGGCTGCGCGCCCGCAAGAATAAGCGCAGTTTCGCCACCGGCCGAATAGCCGATCACGCCCACCTGACGAGCATTGAGATAAGGGGCCAGCATGGGATCAAGCAAGGCCGTGCTGATCGCTTCGGAAATCTGCAGCGGGCGACCATACAGGTTACTCAGGCTGCCCAGCCGACTGTGATCACGATCATTGTCGCCAGGATGAACCACAGCAACCACCACAAACCCTTGGCGCGCCAATGATGTGGCCAGGTCATGCAACGCCAGCGGTGTACCGGTATTGCCATGGGACAGCAGCAGCAACGGGAACCGGCCCATTGCAATCGGCGCATCTTCGCCGGCCTCGACGCGATAGCCGTGCAGGGTGCTCCACTGCTCACTGGCGGTCGACGGGTAAAACGCGATGGCCTGCACCGGCTGTGAATCCAGCGGGTCGGGGAAACTCAGCTCGTGATAGCCCGCGCTCCAGACGTCATCAGCCTGAGCGTGAACCGCAATCAGGCTGTCGAGCAAGCAAACCAGCATCACTGCACAAAGACGTACCATCGAAAGGCCCAACCTTTGCAAATCCGGAGGCTCGCCCGGATAGTCCATTCAGCGCTTGTGTCGAGCATCGTGCTCCAGCGCGCCGTTCTCACTCAGATGAGAGTGTGTAAAACAGAAATAGTGCACAAGCCGGGCCATAAACCGCCCGCTTTTTTCAGCAATCGTGAAAAGCACCACAAAACCGCAAACACAGTGCCGCGAAGATGCAGTTTAGTCCTTGAATAGCCCGCTTACCTGTAAGGAAGCTGTCAAGGTTGAGTACGCTCAAAACTGCATGCAGTTGTGCGCGCACAAAAAAACTCCACAGCCCGGCGCACACTGCTGCGCGGGTTGTGGAGTTTTGTGCAGACCGTTACCGATCAGGCGGCGAACAGCTCGCTCTCGATATGTTGCTGCGCGGCCGTCATGGCGTTGGCACGCGGTTCTTCACCATAGGCCAGGCCGTGCGCACGAACAAATTGCAGGTCAGTGATGCCGACAAAAGCGAATAGCGCCTTGAGCAGCTCTTCATGGCCAACGCCGGTTGGCTGCCCGACGTGCAGGCCACCGGAAGTGGAAACGATAATAACCTTCTTGCCGCCACACAGGCCTTCAGGGCCGGCTTCGGAATAGCGGAAAGTGCGGCCGGCAACCATGATCCGGTCAAACCAGGCTTTTAGCTGGGACGGGATAGTGAAGTTGTACATCGGCGCACCGATCACCAGCACGTCGGCGGCGAGAAACTGCTGCAAGGTGGCTTCGTTAGTGTCGACTTCCTGTTGCTGGGCCGCATCGCGGGCTTCTACAGGGGTACCCGCTGCGGCAAGACTGGCAGCAGAGAAATGCCCGAGGGCTTCGCTGGCGAGGTCGCGGTAGGTTACCTGGCTGTCGGCATGCGAGCGCTGATAGGCCTGAACGACCTCATGGGTCAACTGACGCGAAGCGGAATGATCGCCGAGGATGCTGGAATCGAGGTGCAATAAATTCATAACGTAGCTCCTTAAAGAAAATCGCCACTTAGCGATCAAGTGGCGAGCATCCTATCCTTGATCGCAATAGATGATTAGTGGTCTTGAATGCGACTGTTCGTTCTATGAAGAGAACAATAAAGCGAGTCGGGGCTGAGGCTCAGCTCTTTAAAGGATGTCTCAAACACATCCAGCAGCCCTCTGACCGCGGGAAGCAGCCCACGGCGCGAAGCAAACACGGCGTGCACGATGCCGCACTTTGGCCGATGCTGACTGAACAGTTCGACCAGACGTCCGTCCTGCAAGGCTTCGCGGACAATCAATTCAGGCAATTGCGCCACCCCAACGCCCTGCAGGGCGGCCTGCAGCATCATGTCCAGATCCGAGCTGATCAGCCTCGGCGTGTGGCGAATTTCAGCATAGTTGCCGGGAGTCGTTTCCAGCAGCCAGCGATGCTCATGGTTGGAAGACGGCGTGTCGAGGCTGGGCAGTGTCGATAGCGCCTCAAGTGTAGGTGTTGCGGACAGCCTGGCAGCCAGATCAGGGCGTGCGACCAGACGTTGAGCGCTGTGCCCGAGCAGCTTGACCACCAGCCCGTCGTCTTCCAGCGGCGGGAAGCGCACACGCAACGCAATATCGATGTTCTCCGTCAGCGGGTCGACACGGCGGTTGGTACTTTCGACCTGCACCTGAACCTTCGGATGATCGGCCGCGAACCGGGCAATGGTCTCGTTGAAGCCCATCGCCGCCAGTGCCGGAGGACAGCTGATCGCCACCCTGCCCTGCGGCTCGGATTTGGAACGCAGAATAGCCTCTTCGGCAGCCTCGGCTTCGACCAGCATTGCCACGCAGTGAGCGTAGTAATCGCGGCCGCTCTCGGTCACCGCGAACGTACGCGTCGAGCGGTGAATCAGCCGTACACCCAGGCGCTCTTCCAGCCCGGCAATACGACGGCTGAGCTTGGACTTGGGGATTCCCAGTTTACGGCTTGCGGGCGCAAAGCCGAGGCATTCGACCACCTGGACGAAATAAAACAGATCATTGAGATCAAACACCCGGCCACCTCGCTTTCAGAGCCGCGAGTATGCAGCGCCCTGGCAAGCCTCTCAATACCGGGTTTCAGATCCCGCCAGCTCACTCGGCTGTCAGAAATGCCAGCACTGGCACCGTGAATGACTCCCCGGCCTCGACACTGGACAAATGAGCCGCGTGCAATTCGATCATCTGCGAACCTTTAATGCGCTCGACCATAAAACGCCCATCCGCTGGAGTGGTTACCGCATCTTCAGTGCCGCAGACGACCAATACCGGCAGCTGGATGGAGGCAATGTGCTCACGGAAATCGGCATCACGCACGGCAGCGCAGTTAGCGGCGTACCCCTGTGGCGATGTGCGGGCCAGCATACCGACAACCGTGTCGACCACAGCAGGCTCGGCGTGCGCAAATGAAGGCGTAAACCAGCGCGCGACAGAAGCATCACGCAACGCAATCATGGCTGACTGCCCGTCACGCAGAACGGTTTCAATGCGAGGGTTCCAGATATCGGGGTTGCCGATTCTGGCTGCCGTGTTGCACAGCACAACCTTGCGCAGGCGCTGCGGCGCATTGATGGCGAGCCACTGACCGATCAGGCCGCCCATGGACAAGCCACAGAAAAAAGCCGTGTCTATGTGCAGCGCATCCAGCAACGCCAATACGTCGCGACCATTCTGCTCGATGCTGTAACTGCCCTCGCTGACCAGCGATTTGCCATGCCCGCGCGTGTCGTAGCGCAACACCTGAAAATGACGAATGAACGCGGGAATCTGGTTGTCCCACATATGCAGATCAGTGCCCAGCGAGTTGGACAACACCAGCACCGGCGCACCGGCCGGGCCTTCGAGCAGGTAGTTCAGTTCACCATCGGCGAGTTGCACGGCAGACATTCGAGACTCCGGAGAAGGACAAACCTGCACACTAATGAGTGTCGCAGCAGCATACAATCCGCTGATCGAATATCCGTGCGGCTATCGAACAGCTTACCGCTCGACGCCTCATTGAAGGAGCATTCCGTGAACAAGCGTTACAAAGAAGACATCGCCCGGTTCTGCCTGGACTTGCCGGGCGCCCGAGAGGATTACAAATGGGGCGGTGTGCGTGTGTTTTCCGTTGCCGAAAAAAAGATGTTTGCGGTCATGGACCTGGTCGGCCAGGACCTTTCGTTCAAGGTCCATCCGGAATTGTTTCTGGGTTACGTGGATCGGCCCGGCATAAGGCCTGCGCCTTATCTGGCCCGCGCGCACTGGATAAGCGTGGCAGACCTACACACACTGAGTGACGATGAAGTGCGCGATCTGCTGACGCGCTCCCACCAACTGGTGGTCGGCAGGCTACCGAAACGACAGCAGATCGGCTTGAAACTATAAAGGCGACAGCTGCAAAAGCCGCTTGCCCAGAAACAGCCAGTCAAGCCACAGCGCCTGATGCGCCAGCACGATCAGCCAGAACACGACCTGAAAAGGCACCTTGCGGGTCTTGTGCCGAAACACCTGCTGCGCCAGCAATGCTCCGGGCCAGCCACCGAGCAGTTCGGTGGCATGCAGGACATTCTCCGGCGTGCGCTGACCGCCGTTTCCGGCCTGTCGCTTGTCATGCCGATAGAGCACAAACGCCAGCAGGCTCATGACTATCAAGGCGAGCGCCGGGATCAACGTGACCTGCCTGAACCCCAGCGACGCAGAGCCGTAAACCGGTAGCGCACACAGCAGCAGGAACGCCAGCACCTTCAGGCGCAACTGCCGGACCGGTGCCCTGCCCCGGCCAGCTGGCCGCTGCGTTTCGCGGTCGCGTGTCATGCCTTGGCCGATGCCCAGTCGATCCAGCCAAACTGCCAGGTCGCCAGAATCAGCAGGCCGAAGGCGATGCGATACCAGGCGAACACTGCATAGCTATGAGTAGCGATGAACTTGAGCAGCGCGCGAACAGCAATCATCGCGAAGATGAACGAGGTAATGAAACCGATGGCAAACACCGCGAAGTCGTCCGGGCGAAACATGTCCCGGTATTTGTAGCCCGAGTACACGGCTGCACCGACCATGGTCGGCATGGCCAGGAAGAACGAGAATTCGGTCGCTGCCTTGCGTGACAGACCGAACAGCAGCCCGCCAATAATGGTCGAGCCAGAGCGCGATGTGCCGGGGATCATCGCCAGACACTGCACCAGCCCGACTTTCAGCGCATCGCTCCAGGTCATGTCATCGACGGTTTCGGTAAGCACGGTGTGCTCGCGGCGCTCGGCCCAGAGCATGATCACACCGCCCACGACCAGCGCCGTTGCCACAGTGATGGCATTGAACAGGTAATGGTGGATCATGTCGGCAAAGATCACACCCAGTACCACGGCAGGCATGAAGGCGATCAGCAGGTTAAGGGTGAAACGCTGCGCTTGCTGTTGCTTGGGCAAGCCTGTGACAACGTCGAGAATCTTGCGCCGAAACTCCCAGACCACCGCCAGAATCGCACCCAGCTGGATGATGATATTGAAGGCCATGGCGCGCTCGCCGCCAAAATCGATCAGATCGGCGACGATGATCTGATGCCCTGTACTGGAGATCGGCAAGAACTCCGTCAACCCCTCTACAACACCCAATATCAACGCCTGAGCAGCGGTCCAAAGATCCATCATTCCCCCATGAAGCGATGCCGCAGGCTCGCTGTTTAATGTTGTCGTATAAAAAATGCTTGCCACTATGCCGTCGCATGCCTGAACGAAGCTTGAAGAAAGTCGCGCAAATGCAAGGCGCCGAATGCTAGCAGACCTCCACGCACAAAGCCTGCTGACGTGCAGCCTGACGCAACACAAGCTCCACGCCGCGCGCAGAAGCGCATACAATCGCCGCCCCCGACCCTCACAACCCTCACCAAGGAGCCGCCATGTCCGGGCTTGAACTCTTCGCTGCCGCCATCGGCGTTATCGCGGTCTGGCTGACAGTGAAGCAGAATCCCTGGTGCTGGCCAATCGGGCTGGTGATGGTGGTGATCTACATCTGGATATTCTTCGACGTGAAGCTGTATTCAGACATGCTGCTGCAGGTCATCTATGCAGGCTTGCAAATCTACGGCTGGCTGCAGTGGACTCGCCATGGCGACGGCCTGCCGGTCAAGGCTGTCACTGTGATGCCGAGCCATTCAGTGCTTAAAGGGCTGGCTGTAGGCGCAGTCATCAGCCTTGCGCTGGGCGCTGGCATGGCGCATTTCACCGACGCCGCACAGCCCTGGCTCGACGCAGCACTGACGGGTTTCAGCCTGGTCGCACAAGTGTGGATGGCACACAAGCGCGTTCAGTGCTGGCCGCTGTGGATTGTGCTGGATGTGATTTTTGTCGGCCTGTTCATCTACAAAGAGCTGTACCTGACCGCTGCACTCTATGCGCTGTTTACCCTGCTGGCCGTGCAGGGCTGGCGCGAGTGGCGTAACGATCTGGCGCTGGCGCGATGAAAGTCCTGGTCCTGACCGGCCCCGAGTCCAGCGGCAAGAGCTGGCTGTCGGCCGAAATACAAAATCGGTTCGGCGGCGTACTGGTCGGCGAATATGTACGTCATTTCATCGATCAACAGGGGCGCGATACCGACTACGCCGATATACCGGCCATTGCTCGCGGCCAGCTGAACTGGGAGGATGCCGGTCGCGCCAGCGAGCCGCACTTGCTGATACTCGACACACACTTGCTGAGCAATGTGCTCTGGAGCCGCACCCTGTTCGGCGACTGTCCGGCGTGGATCGAACAGCAACTGCTGAGCCGCTCCTACGACCTGCACCTGCTGCTATCACCCGAGGGCGTGGACTGGATCAGCGACGGGCAACGCTGCCAGCCGCAGTTATGCGAACGCCAGGCCTTCTTCGACAGCAGCCGGGAATGGCTGGACCACCATCGGCAGGCCTATAAAGTGCTGGGCGGTGACTGGCCGCAGCGCCGCGAACAGGCGATGGCGGCTGTCTCGCAACTGCTGGGGGCTCAGCGGATCTGATGTTTGTGTAACAGCCGATAGAAGGTCGGTCGCGATATGCCCAGGACTCTGGCCGCCACACTCAGATTGTCACTGTGGCGGGTCAATACATCGCACAATGCCTGACGCTCGGCACGCGATTTATATTCCTCCAGCGTGCCCATACTGCCAGCACTGTCTTCTTCGCCCAGCAAGCCCAGGTTTGCCGCTTCTATCTGCCTGCCTTCGGCCAGCAGCAGCCCGCGCCGTACCCGACCGGCCAGCTCCCGCACATTACCCGGCCAGTCGTGCTTGCCCAGCGCCACCAGAGCATCCTGGCTGAAACTGCGTGCTCGCCTGCCGCTGTCCTGACTGTAAAAATGGGCGAAATGATTGGCCAGCAACGCCAGATCGCCATGACGCTCACGCAACGGCGCCACCCCGACCTGCAGCACATTGAGCTGGTAATACAGGTCTTCACGAAAGCGCTTTTTCCGCACAGCCGTTTCAAGATCCTCACGGGTCGCGGCCAGCACCCGCACATCCACTGCAATTGACTCACCGCCGCCCAGGCGCTCGATTTGCCGGTCTTCCAGAAAGCGCAACAGCGACATCTGGGTTTCCAGCGGCAGATCGCCAACCTCGTCAAGCAGCAGCGTGCCGCCGTCAGCAGCTTCAAGCAGCCCGACCCTGTGCGCCTGAGCACCGTCAAACGCAGCGCTTTCATGGCCAAACAGCTCGGTCTGGATCGAATGCCCGCTGAACGCAGCGCAATCCACGACAACAAAGGGCTTGCCGCGTCGCTGAGACTGTACATGCAGGCTGCGTGCGATCAGCTCTTTGCCCGTACCTCGCTCGCCCCGAATCAATACAGGTGAATCGATAGGTGCCAGCCGGCTCAGCAGCTTGCGTAGCTCACGAATGGGCCGACTGTCGCCCAGCAGCTCGGGCTCGGCCTCGGAAAGCACCAGCCCACCTTGCACTTCGGGACGACCTGCCGCTAACGCTCTGTCCAGCGCGCCATGCAACCGCGCTGCATCGAAAGGAAGGGTGTGAAAATCGAAAAACCACTGGCAAACGAAATCGCCGACTTTTTCGCATTGCAGATCGTTGGCTGACAGCACTGCAACCCAACGCATGTTGCTGTGGGCGACAAGCTCCTGAAGCCTGGGCAGTTGTTCGAAATGACCGGGCGTCAGGCGAATCAGGCCCACGTCATGATCGGCATTGAAGGTAGAACCTGAGGTGCTTTCCTGCACCGTCCATCCGGCATCACTCAAAGCAGGAATCAGAAGATGACAGTCGTCACCGCCGTCGATGATCAACAGACGTCGCGTTGGGGCCGATCCATGCATGAAGTTTCCTTGGCGCCCGACGTGGAGTGGGATTTTTAAAAGCTTTTCATAAACAGCATGTTGGCGAGCCCAACTATCACCCTAGCAAATTTTTGACGCAGCGTTGTACCGTTTGGGTCTAACGCTCATAACCCTCTGTCACTAACGCCCTTAGCCGCTGAAGGATGTTCATTTGCAAGGTCACGCGGGCGAGCGTTGAAAAAAAATCGCATATTTTTCTTTGAAGGGTGTGACTCATGCCCCCTTGTCGTTCATCAACACAAGTAACCAGCCGGACGGTCAGCCCGCCGCCGTGACTGAATTGATATGGGCACTTGAGGAAAAAAACATGAACGCCCCACTGCGCTTCAACGATGCACTTCTGATCGCTGGACACGCTTTTGAACCCTTCCAGTGTGTTGCCTGGGCACCACAGGACGGTAACGGCGAACTGAGCCTGACGGTGATCGACCGCACCAGCAACCGTATCGGTCGCAAGCAGATCCCGAGCAGCACCTATTCAGACAAGCGGCAACTGGCCAGCGCTCTGGAACAGGCCCGTGCTGAAATCAGCAACGAAGGCTATGACCTTGAGCCTTGGACCATGCCAGCCTGATGCAGGGTTGGGCGTTGCTCGTGCACTGCAACTGACTGCCGTGCCAATGCTTCAGCGCATTGGCACGCAGTTGCAGAACTGCCAGACCAGATGGCTCAAACCGGTTTCAGCTCATCGATGTGCTGATAATCAGCCCCCAGGCTGGACGCCAGTTCCCGCGCCCTGCCCAGGCGGATCGGGCCTTTCTCGATATCGATCAACACACTCGCACAGTTGAACGCAGGCAGGACGGGTAACTGCTTGATCCTGCCATCGGTCAGCACCAGAACCCGCTGCTGCTCGGCCGGATATCGTTTTTGCCGCTGCGCCAGCCATTCACTGGCCTGCTGGAGCGCCGCTGACAGTGGCGTGCCGCCGCCCGCTCCCAGTGCATCCAGCCATGGACTCAATGCCGATGACGCTTTCAGGCCCTGATGTTGCCAGCGTGGCGTATTACCGCTGGCGGTCAGTAAGGCAAGACGCGCGCGGCGTCTATACGCATCGTCGAACAATTGCGACAACAGCCCCTTGGCCTGACTCAACGCCTGATGGCGTCGCGTAGAAGCTGAAGCATCGACAATCACCAGCAATAACTCACTGGGACGGCTGCTGCGCGGCTGGCGAATCAGGTCCTTGCGGCTTTTCGGCTGACCGCGCAACAGCGTGGGCAACCATTGCACCGAGCCATCAGCACCGGCACGCATAGCCCCTTGTCTGCCAGCGGCCAGTCGACCAGGACGGGGAACGGCATCCGCCCCCTGTGCGATACGAGGGCGGATGCCTAAGGCTTTTTTGGCCAGCTCGGCACTTCGCGGCGTGCGCCGGTAGTGACGGCCTGGGCGGGCAACTCGCCCCAGCTGCCCTGCCCGCTTTCAGGGTCGGCCTGCTTGCCGGACGATCCGGGCGGCGGCGCTTCCGGGTTTTGTGGCGGCGGGGCAGGCTCGCGCCGCCGATGACGCAAGGCAAACTCGGCGACCGCTTCGATGTCATGTTCTTCGATCCGGTCGGCACCACGCCATGCCGCATGGGCGCGCGCGGCGCGCAGCCAGACCAGATCGGCACGCATACCGTCGACCCCCGCAGCAAAGCAGCGCTCGGTGATCATTGCCAATGACTGGTCATCCAGCTCGATACCGGCAAGCAGTTGACGCGCCTGCTCACAACGATGCTTCAAAGCGTCCTGCTGCGCTTGCCATTGCTGGCAAAACATTACCGGATCGCTGTCGAAATCCAGACGGCGGCGGATGATCTGGCTGCGCTCGGCAGGCAGGGTCTGGCCACTCAATGCGACATTCAGGCCAAAGCGATCCAGCAACTGCGGGCGCAATTCGCCTTCTTCCGGGTTCATGGTGCCGATCAGTACGAAGCGCGCTGCATGGCGATGGGAAATACCATCCCGCTCGACCAGATTGACGCCGCTGGCCGCAACGTCCAGCAACAGGTCGACCAGATGGTCGGCGAGCAGATTGACCTCATCGACATACAGCACGCCACCGTCGGCCTTGGCCAGCACGCCCGGAGAGAAGCGCGAGCGGCCTTCGCTCAACGCAGCGTCCAGATCCAGTGTGCCGACCAGACGCTCTTCGGTAGCACCCAGCGGCAAGGTGACGAACTGACCGCTGGCCAGCACATCGGCCAGCCCGCGGGCCAGCGTCGATTTGGCCATGCCTCGAGGCCCTTCGATCAATACGCCACCGATGCGCGGGTCGATGGCGGTCAGGCACAACGCCAGCTTCAAGTCATCGGCACCGACCACAGCGGCCAGCGGAAAATGTGGAGTTTCGGTGATGTTCGGGTCAGGCAAGGTCATCAGTTCTCTTCTATGTCCAGGAGCAGGTCTTCCAGCGCCTGCTGATACTCGCCCGGCTCCTGCCAGAGGCCACGCTGCTGGGCTTCGAGCATGCGCTCGGTCATGTCGCGCAAGGCATCGGGATTGTGCTCGGCGAGAAAATCGCGAGTGGTCGGGTCAAGCAGATAGGCGTCGGCCAGCAGCGCGTACTGGTGATCATCGATCAGTTCGGTGGTCGCGTCGAAGGCAAACAGGAAATCCACGGTCGCGGCCATTTCGAACGCACCTTTGTACCCATGACGTCTGGCCCCGTCGATCCATTTCGGATTCGCTGCGCGCGAGCGTATCACCCGGTTCAGCTCTTCCTTCAGGGTGCGGATTTTCGGCAGGTCCGGCTGGCTGTGATCGCCATGGTAACTGGCGGTCTTCTGCCCGCTGAGGGTTTCCGAAGCCGCGAGCATGCCGCCTTGAAACTGGTAATAATCGTTTGAATCAAGCAGGTCGTGTTCGCGATTGTCCTGATTCTGCAGCACGGCCTGTACCTGAGACAGACGCTGGGCAAAGCGCTGACGCGCAGGCGTACCTTCATCGGCAGCGCCATAGGCGTAACCGCCCCAGTTCAGGTAAACCTCGGCAAGGTCCTCACGGCTCTGCCACAGACGGCCGTCGATCGCGCCCTGCACGCCAGCACCATAGGCACCGGGCTTGGCGCCGAAGATCCGCCAGCCCGCCTGACGTGCCGCTTCGTCTTCACTCAACCCTTCGGCGATAAAACCTTGTCGTTCTTCTCGCACCCTGGCCGCCAGCGGGTTCAGGTCGTCCGGCTCGTCCAGCGCAGCAACTGCCTGCACCGCAGCGTCGAACAGCTTGATAAGGTTGGCGAAGGCATCACGGAAAAAGCCCGACACCCGCAATGTCACGTCTACCCGCGGGCGGTCCAGCAGGCTGACCGGCAGAATCTCGAAATCATCGACCCGCTGGCTGCCCGTCGCCCAGACCGGACGTACGCCCATCAGCGCCATCGCCTGAGCGATATCGTCACCACCGGTGCGCATGGTCGCAGTGCCCCAGACCGACAGCCCCAACTGACGCAGATGGTCGCCATGGTCCTGAAGGTGCCTTTCCAGCAACAGGCTGGCAGACTGGAAACCGATACGCCACGCCGTGGTGGTCGGTAGGTTGCGGACATCCACGGTAAAAAAGTTACGACCGGTGGGCAGCACATCCAGACGCCCCCGACTCGGCGCGCCGCTGGGGCCTGCCGGAACGAAGCGGCCGCTCAGTGCATCGAGCATGCCCTGCATTTCGCCGGGGCCGCAGGCGTCCAGACGCGGCGCGACCACTTCACGCAGGCTGTCGAGGATCAGTGCCAGATCATCGTCGACCGGCAGGTCGTGCAGCGCTTCGCCCTGTGTCACGCGTTCGATGAGCGCAGCGGCGTAAAGCTCAAGCCGTTCACGCGCATCACCGGCAGTGCGCCACGGGTCACTGCTGACCGCCAGCAATGCAGCGGGACGCGCGCCGGTCCAGGTTTCGGCCAGTTCGCAGTCCAGCGGGTCGAAATCCAGACCGAACGCTTTGCTCAACGCTCGTAACAGACTCGACTGCGCGCCGCGCCCGTCGCCACGCGGGATGCGCAGCAGGGCCAGCAAGGTGTCGGTGCGCAGGCGGCCTTGCGGTGACTGACCGAAGATGTGCAGGCCATCGCGGATCTGTGACTCCTTCAGATCACACAGGTAAGTGTCCAGACGCGGCAGCCAGAGCGCCGCATCGGCGTCGCTGTCGAGGTTTTCGCTCAGGGCCAGCTCGCGGTCGATATGGGTTTCACGGACCAGTTCAAGAATGTCCCGTTGCAACTCGCGCGCGCGGCGCGGATCAAGCAGTTGCGCCTCATAGAACTCGTCGGCGAGCAGTTCCAGATTGCGCAGTGGGCCATAGGTTTCCGCACGGGTCAGGGGCGGCATCAAGTGATCGATGATCACCGCCTGGGTGCGTCGCTTGGCCTGTGCGCCCTCGCCCGGATCGTTGACGATGAATGGATAGATGTTCGGCATGGCACCCAGTACAGCGTCCGGCCAGCAGGTTCGGGAAAGGCCGACGCCCTTGCCCGGCAGCCACTCAAGGTTGCCGTGCTTGCCGACATGCACCACGGCATGCGCGCCGTACGCCTTGCGCAGCCAGAAGTAAAACGCCAGATAACCGTGGGGCGGAACCAGATCCGGGTCGTGGTACACCGCGCTGGGGTCTACCTGGTAGCCACGCGCAGGCTGAATGCCAACAAAGGTCAGGCCAAAGCGCAGACCGGCAATCATCATCCTGCCACTGCGAAACATCGGATCGCCGTCCGGCGCGCCCCAACGGGCATTCACGGCATCACGGTTTTCCTGCGGCAGCTCGTTGAACGCCGCCAGGTATTCCTCCAGTGCCATGCTTTGCTGGCAGGGCCGCAGGTCAATGCTGTCCAGATCATTGGTCACACCACCCAGCAGTTGCTGGATAAGCTCGGTGCCGCTGTCCGGCAATTGTGCCAGCGGATAACCCTCGGCCTGCATGGCGCGCAGGATGTTCAGCGCCGCAGCAGGCGTGTCGAGCCCCACACCATTGCCGATCCGCCCGTCGCGGGTCGGATAGTTGGCCAGGATCAACGCCACGCGCTTCTCGGCGTTGGGCAGCCGCGCCAGTTCGATCCAGCGCCGCGCCAGTTGCGCGACAAAATCCATCCTGTCCGGCTGGGCGCGGTAACACACCACGTCCGACTGGCTGCGCTCGCTGCGCCAGGCCAGGTCCTTGAAACTGATTGGCCGACTGATGATTCGCCCGTCCAGCTCCGGCAAGGCAATGTGCATCGCCAGATCGCGCGCACCAAGGCCCTGCTCGCTGGCCTGCCAGGCAGGTTCGTTGTCCTGCGCGCAGATCGCCTGAATGACCGGCACGTTGCGCCGAAACGGGCGCAGATGCGGCGCTTCCGGGCTCGACTGGGCAAAGCCGGTGGTGTTGAGGATCAGCTCGGTTTCAGCCTCGTCCAGCCAGTCCTCCACCTGAGTGAAACAGCCGGGCTCCTTCAGGCTGGCCACGGCTATGGGCAACGGGTTGATGCCCTGCGCCTGCAAGCGCGCACAGAACTCGTCGATAAAACCGGTATTGGCGGCCTGCAAGTGCGAACGATAGAACAGCAGCGCCACGACGGGCTGCCCTGCAACCCAGTCGGCTTGCCAATCGGTGAGCTGCGCACTTGCCAATCGAGGGTGGTAAATGGCTGTGCGTGGCAACGGTTGGGGCTCGGTCCAGGAATAGTCCCGGTCCAGCCAGCGACTGGCCATGCAACTATACATTTCCAGCGCATTCTGCAAGCCGCCCTGACGCAGAAACTGCCATAGCCGGTCGCGTTCTGCGGCAGGCACTGTGCTCAGGTCGCTCAGTTCAGGATCAGGGCGGTCATCACCCGGCACCAGAATGACCTGAACCCCGCGTGCCGCCAGCTCCATCAGCCGCTCGACGCCGTAACGCCAGTAACCGATGCCACCGTGCAGGGAAATCAGAATGACTTTGGCGTGGCGCAGCACCTCATCGACGTACAAGTCGACCGAAGCGTGATTCTGTACCTGCATCGGGTTGGCCAGACGCAGGCTCGGGTAGTCGTCAGGGAGCTGCCTGGCGGCTTCGGCCAGCAGCGCCAGGCTGGAGTCTCCGCTACAGAGAATCACCAGCTCGGCCGGGGTCTGGCCCAGATCGGCAATGCTGTCGTCGGGTACGAAACCGCCGGGCTGGGTTCTCAGTAAATGCATGGGGTCAGCCGACAACTGCAGCGTTGAGCTGCGCTTGCAGGGCCACGGCATCCAGCTCCTGACCAATCAGCACCAGATGCGTGGCACGCTCTTCGTCGGCGCGCCACGCGCGGTCGAAGTGCTTGTCAAAACGCGTACCCACACCCTGGATCAGCAGGCGCATCGGCTTGCCGGGAATGGCCGCGAAGCCTTTCACGCGCAGAATGCCGTGCTGCACGACCAGTTGATTCAGTGCGTCTAGCAGCACCTTTTCATCGGCCTGAGGCAATTTCAGGGAAATAGAATCGAAAGCATCGTGATCGTGGTCATCATGATCGTCATCGTCGTGATGATCATGATGGGTCTTGCGACCATCGATGTGCAGCTCGGACTCGGCGCCAACACCCAGCAGCACGCTGATGGGCAGACGACCGCTGCTGGCTTCAATCACCTTGACGGCTGGCGGCAGTTCTTCGGCAACTTCGGCACGCACCGCTGCCAGACCTTCGGCGTCGATCATGTCGGCCTTGTTGAGGATCACCAGATCGGCGCTGGCCAGTTGATCAGCGAACAGCTCGTGCAGAGGCGATTCATGGTCCAGATTCGGGTCGAGTTTGCGCTGCGCATCGACCTGATCGGGGAACGCAGCAAACGTACCGGCCAGTACCGCCGGGCTGTCGACGACAGTGATCACCGCATCGACTGTGCAGGCGTTGCGAATTTCCGGCCACTGAAAAGCCTGAACCAGCGGCTTGGGCAATGCCAGCCCGGAGGTTTCGATCAGGATGTGGTCCAGATCGCCTCGGCGTGCGACCAGCTCGCGCATGACCGGGAAGAATTCTTCCTGCACCGTGCAGCACAGGCAGCCGTTGGCCAACTCATATACCCGGCCGTTGGCCTCTTCTTCGGTGCAACCGATGGTGCACTGCTTGAGGATTTCTCCGTCGATGCCCAGCTCACCGAATTCATTGACGATGACCGCGATGCGCCGCCCTTCGGCGTTGTCGAGCATGTGCCGCAACAGGGTGGTTTTGCCCGAGCCGAGGAAGCCGGTGACGATGGTGACGGGAAGCTTGGCCAGTGTTTTCATCAGGTGCCCTTTGGCAATGCGGCGGGCAAACAGGACGAGAACCGCGTGCCTGGCACACGGATCGGATCGCCACCGGATCACCCCGCCCGGTTGTAGTGAGAATTCGCAGGCTTTTTGGTCAGCCCGGTTCGAGGCAGGTCTCCTGGCTCACGGCGGCATGGGGCAGGCAATGAAGACCGCTCCGACACGCATTCATCGCGCCTTCCCGCCGCAGCAGTGGCTGTGCAATGAACCTCACCGTTTACAGTTGCGGGGGCAGCTGCGGCGTGTACCGCATTCCCGTCTTAGCTCCATGTGTAACGCTTTACGCATGGAGAACCTCGAACCGGCAAGGCTACGCAGTGACCGAAGACAGGTCAATCGTTCAGATTGACGATCCCCCGCCGCCCATGCTCTCCTGTACGCCTTGTTTCGGGTGCCCCTCACAGGGTGAAACGGGAAACCGGTGCGCTCACGCTGTCGAGCAAGTCCGGTGCTGCCCCCGCAACGGTAAGCGAGAGAAGGTCTGATCCACTGTGCCACGGCATGGGAAGGTGACCTTGCAGGCCTTGAACGTACGACGTTTGAGCCCCTCGCGAGCCCGGAGACCGGCCCGACATCGTTGCAATGACAAACCCGCGGTGGGCGGGCGCAGTTGAAACCTCTGGCGTCTGCCGGCAGGTTCCTTCGCGCGTGGCCCGCTTGCCAATCATCAAGAGGGATCGCCATGTCGACCATCAGCAGCAGCCACGCCGCCGCCACCAGCTCCACCCGCACTCAACGCCTGACAGCCGCCATCAGCGCTGCGCTGCTGGGTGCCTGTCTGGTGTACTTCGCCGGTTTCTCGCACATCGCGGCCGTACACAACGCCGCACACGATACCCGTCACAGCGCTGCCTTTCCTTGCCATTAAGGACTCCACAATGTTCAAGCGAATCGCACAAACTGCCGGGTTCACGGGCCTGCTTGCGGCCCTGCTGCTGACCGTGCTGCAAAGCTTCTGGGTGGTGCCACTGATCCAGCAGGCCGAAACCTACGAGAACGCAACTGCCGAACAGGTCCATGAGCATGCCGACGGCGCTGCTGCCGAGCACAGTCATGCGCATGACCAAGCGGCCTGGGAACCTGAAAACGGCTGGCAACGTGTGCTGTCCACCACGGGCAGCAATCTGGTGGTCGCGGTAGGCTTCGCCCTGATGCTTGCCGGGCTTTACACCCTGCGCGCGCCGGGTCGCACAGTGCAAGGCGTATGGTGGGGGCTGGCCGGTTTCGCGGTTTTTGTGCTGGCACCCACGCTTGGCCTGCCACCTGAATTGCCAGGCACCGCTGCCGCTGAACTGAGTCAGCGTCAGGCCTGGTGGATAGGTACGGCCGCATCGACTGCCGCCGGGCTGGCCTTGCTGGTATTTGGTCAGAACTGGCTGCTCAAAGTGCTGGGCGTGGCGATTCTGGTCGTTCCTCACGTGATCGGCGCACCACAGCCGCTGGTCCATCAGAGCATGGCACCCGAAGCTCTGGAATCGCAATTCATGCTTGCCTCGCTATTGACCAACGCGCTGTTCTGGATCGCGATGGGGCTGATCAGTGCCTGGCTGTTCCGCAGAAACGATGCCGACCTGCATCAGGCCTGATTCACCGACCGTTCAGCCCGGCTCGTCACTGGTGGCCGGGCTGGGCTGTCGCCGCGGTTGCTCTGCAGCGACGTTGCGCGAGCTGATCGAGAACAGCCTTCGCGTAATCGACCTGGAGATTGCCAGCGTCACTGCGCTGGCATGTATTGATCTGAAAGACCAGGAACCGGGCCTGCTTGAACTGGCCGGGCAACTGGCAGTGCCGCTGGTGTTCTTCAACGCAGCGCAACTGGTCGCGTGGGAGCTGCACCTCACCCATCGTTCTGCGCAGGTCTTCCAGACCACCGGCTGTCACGGTGTCGCCGAAGGTTCGGCACTGGCGCTGGCCGCGCAACTGGGAGACGGCACCGCCACCCTGCTGATCGAACGGCAGAAAAGCGCCCACGCCACATTTGCCTTGGCAATCAGCCCTGCACACAGCGGATAATCTCCCCGCGCTCATCCACTCCGGAGAATTCATTGACTGTCTATTTCATCGGTGCCGGCCCTGGTGATCCCGAGCTGATCACCGTCAAGGGGCAACGCCTGATTCGCACATGCCCAGTCATTATCTATGCAGGCTCACTGGTGCCGCTTGCCGTGCTGGAGGGTCATCAGGCCGTGCAGGTGACCAACAGCGCCGAGCTGCATCTGGAGCAGATCATTGAACTGATAAAGGCCGCGCATGCGCAAGGCCAGGACGTTGCTCGCGTGCATTCCGGCGACCCGAGCCTGTATGGCGCCATCGGCGAGCAGATCCGCCATCTGCGGGAACTGAATATTCCATTCGAAATCATTCCCGGCGTCACCGCGACCGCTGCCTGCGCTGCGCTGCTGGGCGTCGAGCTGACCCTGCCGGATGTTTCGCAAAGCGTGATTCTGACTCGCTATGCCGACAAGACCTCAATGCCCAGCGGCGAGGAGCTGGCCAGTCTGGCCAGCCACCGGGCAACCATGGCGATTCATCTGGGGGTGAACAACCTGCAGCGGATTGTCGACGAGCTCGTTCCACATTACGGAGCCGATTGCCCGGTTGCCGTGGTGCACCGTGCCAGTTGGCCAGATCAGGACTGGGCAGTTGGCACACTGGCGGATATTCAAGACAAAGTGCAGGCCAAAGGCTTTCGCCGCACGGCATTGATTCTGGTCGGACGTGTGCTTGCCGACGACACCTTCAGGGAGTCCTCGCTGTACCGCGCCGGGCATGCACACCTGTTCAGACCGAGCTGATATTGGCGAAGGCGATACTCCGGGCGCAGAACACAGCGGATCTGCCCCGGTCGCTGCGAAGCATCTCCCCGTCAGGCAGCCGCCTCATACAACTTCGGCGCAACCACTTCGCCACTTTCCAGACCCTTGCGCAGAATGTCGGCCTGCAATGCAGCCGCTTTCATGGCGCTCTCCTTGATATAGCCATAGCCACGAATTCGCTCCGGCAGACGTGCCAGGTTCAAGGCGGTATGGCGGTTCTGTGCTTGCAGGTGCTGAAGAATCAGCTCGATGTCACGCACGTAACCGTCAATCAGATCCCTCTCCTGTTTGCGCTCAAGGCTGTGACCGAACGGATCGAGCGCTGTGCCACGGAGGAATTTGAATTTTGCCAGTACGTTGAACGCGCGCAGCATCCAGGGGCCGAAACTGCGTTTGCGCGGCAGGCCGTTGTGCGGATCGCGTTTTGCCAGCCATGACGGTGCCAAGTGGAATTCCAGTCGATAATCGCCTTCAAACTGCGCTTCCAACTGACGGGTGAACTCGCCGTTGCTGTACAGCCGCGCTACTTCGTACTCGTCCTTATAGGCCAGCAATTTGAAGTAGTTGAACGCAACCGCCTCAGAGAGCATCGGCTGCTGACCGGGGAACACCCGTGATTCGGTATCGCGCACACGTTGCACCAGCTCCACATAGCGCTTGGCATAGGCGCCGTTCTGATACGCCTTCAAGGTTTCGACATTGCTCTGAATACGCTGATCCAGGTCCATTGGCTGCGGCTCGCTGACCTTCTGCTGCGGATTGACGAAGGCTTCGACCGCCGCAGGATCATGGGCGGTACGACGGCCCCAGAGAAACGCCTGCTGGTTGAGATTGACTGCCACCCCGTTGAGTTCGATCGCCTTTTCGATGGCCGCCGAGGTCAGCGGAATCAGGCCTAGCTGAAACGCGTAACCGAGCATGAACAGGTTACTGGCGATGCTGTCACCCATCAGCCGGGTGGCCAGCGATGTGGCTTCGACAAAGTGGGTTTTCGCAGCGCCGACCGCCTCGATGATGGTCTGCTTCATGGCCTCGGCCGGAAACACCGCATCCGGGTTGCGCGTGAACTCGGCGGTCGGCGTTTGCTGGCTGTTGACCACTGCGTGGGAAATCTTGCTGTCGAGCTTGGCGATTGCATCCGGACCGGCAGCCACCAGTAAGTCACAGCCGAGCAGCAGATGCGCCTCGCCGGCTGCGATACGCACCGCGAACAAGTCCTGCTGGCGCGCTGCAATACGGATATGGCTGACCACCGGGCCGAACTTCTGTGCCAAACCGGCCTGATCCAGCACGCTGCAACCCTTGCCTTCCAGATTAGCGGCATAACCCAGCATTGCACCGACGGTGGTCACGCCTGTGCCGCCAACCCCCGGCAACAGAATATTGAACGGCCGCTCCAGCGACGGCAGTACTGGTTCGGGCAAGCGAGCGAACGCCTCGACCTGCGTGGGCAATGCAGGCTTGCGCAGCTTGCCGCCATGCACGGTGACGAAGCTTGGGCAGAAACCTTCGACGCAGCTGAAATCCTTGTTGCAGGCGCTCTGATCGATTTCGCGCTTGCGGCCCTGCGCCGTTTCCTTGGGCAGCACGGACAGGCAACCGGATTTGACCCCGCAGTCGCCGCAGCCCTCACATACGGCCGGGTTGATCAACGCACGCTTTTCCAGATCAGGCATGGTGCCGCGTTTGCGACGGCGACGCTTTTCAGTCGCACAGGTCTGGTCGTAGATGATCACCGACACTCCTTTGAACTCACGCAGCTCGCGCTGCACGCTGTCCAGATCACGCCGATGATGAAAGGTAGTAATCGGCGCGAAATCCTGTCGACTCGGGTACTTGTCCGGCTCGTCGGAGACCAGCGCAATACGCTGCACGCCCTCGTTGAACACCTGGCGGCTCAGTTGATCGACGCGCAGTACTCCGTCGATTGGCTGGCCACCGGTCATGGCAACGGCATCGTTGTAGAGGATCTTGTAGGTGATATTGACCTTGGAGGCCACGGCTGCACGCAGCGCCAGATGCCCGGAATGAAAGTAAGTACCGTCGCCCAGATTCTGGAAGACGTGAGGTGTTTCGGTGAACGGTGCCTGACCGATCCAGGTCACGCCCTCGCCGCCCATCTGGGTGAAGGTATCGGTTTCCCGATCCATCCAGATGGTCATGTAATGGCAACCGATCCCGGCCAGGGCGCGACTGCCTTCCGGCACACGCGTCGACGTGTTGTGCGGGCAGCCGGAACAGAAATGCGGGGTGCGCTGGGTGTTGAACAGCGGTGCCTGAAGCGCCTGTTCCTTGTCGCTGAGAAACTGCAGACGTGCCTCGATCTGCGGGCTGCTGTAGAACGGCGCAAGACGCTTGGCGATGACCCTGGCGATCATCGCCGGGGTCAGCTCGCTGAGGTTTGGCAGCAGTGAGCGGCCCTGTTCATCGAACTCACCGACCACCACCGGGCGGCGGTCCACGGGCCAGTTGTAGAGCTGCCCGGTCAGTTGATCTTCGATGACACTGCGTTTTTCCTCGACCACCAGAATTTCGTCCAGCCCTTCGGCAAAGTCGTGCACCGACACCGGCTCCAGCGGCCAGCTCATGCCGACCTTGAGCACGCGAATCCCGACCCGGTCGCACAGCTCCTGATCGATACCCAGCTCTTCAAGTGCCTGACGCACATCCAGATAGGACTTGCCGGTAGTAATGATGCCCAGCCTGGGCTGTGCTGAATCGATAACCACCTTGTTAAGCTGATTGGCGCGGGCGAAGGCCCTGGCCGCATAGATCTTGTAGGTGTTGAGCCGCGCTTCCTGGGCCAGCGGCGGGTCCGGCCAGCGGATGTGCAAACCGCCTTCCGGCAGTGCGAAATCTTCCGGAATGCGCGTTTTGACCCGCAACGGGTCAACCTCGACCACGGCCGAAGAATCCACGTTTTCGGCAATGGTCTTCATCGCCACCCAGCAACCGCTGTAACGCGACAATTCCCAGCCGATGATGCCGTAGTCGAGAATTTCCTGAACGTTGCTGGGGTTGAGTACCGGAATCATCGAAGCAATAAAAGCATGTTCGCTCTGATGGGCAATGGTCGATGATTTGCAGCCGTGGTCATCGCCCGCAAGAATCAGCACACCGCCATTGGCTGCAACGCCTGCCGAGTTGCCGTGCTTGAAGACATCCCCGCAACGGTCCACGCCCGGGCCTTTGCCGTACCAGAGGGCAAACACGCCATCGTATTTACCGTGGGGGAACAGGTTGACCTGCTGACTGCCCCAGACGGCCGTAGCCGCCAGTTCTTCGTTGATGCCCGGCTGAAAATGGATGGCGTTTTGTTGCAGGTAGTCCTTGGCGTCCCAAAGGCTTTTGTCCAGATTGCCCAACGGCGAGCCGCGGTAGCCGGAAATAAAACCGGCGGTATTCAGGCCCTGCGCTTCATCACGTTGTTTTTGCAGCATCGGCAGGCGAGTCAGGGCCTGTGTGCCGGTCAGGTACAGATTACCGGTGGCAAGCCGGTATTTATCATCCAGACGAATATCAGCCAGAGACATGCGGATACCTCTCTTGTTCTTATAAGTCAGGTCATTTGCACCGGGACGGTCCTGCCCGGCAGCCTTGCAACTAGACTGCCAGCAGCAAAGAGGCTTTTTCTTTCTAAATGCGTGCAAATCTGCTGATATTGAGCATGCTTTTTTCGACCAGAACAAAAAACAAGGTCAATTCATGCAGCCTAAATTGAGCCCCATCGATCGCAAGATTCTTCGTCTTCTGCAACATGACGCCAGCCTGTCTGCGGCAGAAATCGCCGAACGGGTCGAGTTATCGCAATCGCCCTGCTGGCGGCGCATTCACCGGCTTCAGGAAGACGGAGTGATAGAACGCACTGTCGCCCTGCTCAGCACTCAGAAGCTCGGCCTGAGCATGACCGTGTTCGTCGAGGTCAAGCTGTCGGGCCATGGCCGGCGCTATCTGGCCGAATTCGAAGAGGCAATCATCGGCCACCCGGAGGTGCTGGAGTGCTACACCATGGCCGGAGGGATGGATTTCATGCTCAAGGTGGTTGCTCAGGACATCGCCAGCTATGAGCGCTTCCTGCGCGATCATTTGCTGCAGTTACCGCACGTACATGAGGCCCATTCGAACATTGCCATGAGCACGGTTAAACGCACCACGGAGTTGCCGCTGGACTAGAGGGTGTCGGGTGGGAACGAAAAAGAAAAATCCGCCGAGCAGGCGCTGGCGGATTATCTGGGTCGATGAGGGCAATAAAAACATTTGACTTGCAAATGATAATGATTATTATTGCATCAGCGGGTCGCGAGATCCGCTGGATAACCTGGAAGTCTTAGGTCGGCTTCCTGATTATCTCCTCATCAGGCTAATCACGGTTTTTGACCCGGCTTTTTGCCGGGTCTTTTTTTGGTTCTTTCTTTTGGTTTCGCTGCTTCAGGCTAATGAAGTCTGGGTGCTGCGCAGGTGTGTAGCAATGCCGCAGATCATAGCAAAGCAACCCTGATACGGGTCATGTTTTTGCAGCGAAAATGCCCGAATAAGGCATATAAAAAGTAAATGCTGCAACTTTTCACTTGAGAATGATTCTCGTATTCACTAGTCTACCCTTGTCACGGACGATGCCTGTCATTGCAAGGAACAATCCCCATGGAAGATCAGCGAGCGATACATCATGAGTAATCAGCTCCCTTCTTTGCTGCACCTCCCCGCCCGCCTGCCTGAGCCGCAAGCCACGCCGCAGGTCATCGAACTCGGCCACCGGCTGGGCAAGCTTTCGCGCCGTACCCGGCAAATATTCCTGCTCAGCCGGCTTGATGGTCTGGCGTATGCCGACATCGCTCGCTTCATGGATGTCGATATCGCCCGGGTAGAGCGCGCGATGCTTCGCGCACTGGGCAAGGCGTATCTTCAGAGCACCGATGACAGCCGTGCCATTCAGGATCAGGCCAGCCGCTGGTACGTGCACTTGCAGAGCCCTGCTGCAACGGCCAGCGAACGCATCGAATTTCGCCACTGGCTGGACGCCGATGCCGCACACCTTTCAGCATTCCAGAACAGCGAGCGCATGTGGCGCCAGTTGCAGGCCCCCGCCTTGTTGCTCGGAGCGTCCGGCTGGCATCGGCGCAAGCGTCGTGCCTATCTGGTGTGGTGCCTGCTGACGGCATTCATCTGCAGCCTGATGGTCACCGCCGAGGCTATTTCCTGACACGGGATGACCGTTGCGATGAAGTTTACGTCGCAAGGTGCCCGGTTGATCGGTGTACAGTAGCTGCCTGAAAAGGCATCTACGTACGCAGGCACCCATCTTGACCCTCACGATCAGTTCAGATTTCGACAGCGGCAATATTCAGGTTCTCAACTCCAGCGACCCGGCGCATATAAGCCTGGCGATCCGGCCAGACACGCAAAGTGCGCATTTCCAGTGGTTTCATTTCAAGACAGAAGGCCTGAACGTCGGCCAGACCTATGGTTTCAGCCTGACCAATGCCAGCGAGTCCACCTTCAACAGTGCCTGGACCGGCTACCACGCCGTGGCGTCCTACGACCATGAGAACTGGTTTCGGGTAGCGTCTGATTTCGACGGCAAGGCACTGAACTTCAGCCTTGCGCCTGATCAACCGCAGGTCTGGTTTGCGTACTTCGAACCCTACAGCCGTGAACGCCATGACTGGCTGATCGGGCAGGCCCAGCAAAAGGCCGGCGCACACTTGCTGGCTGTCGGCAAAAGTGTCGAAGGTCGTGATATTCAGTTGCTGCGCAAAGGTGACGGCGCCGAAGGCAAGCGCAAGATCTGGATGATTGCCCAGCAGCATCCCGGCGAGCACATGGCTGAATGGTTCATGGAAGGCGTGATCGAACGCCTTCAGCAAAAAGACGACGCAGTGCTGCAGCAATTACTCGCCAATGCGGACCTGTATCTGGTGCCCAACGTCAACCCGGACGGCGCCTTTCATGGCCACTTGCGTACCAATGCCAACGGCAAGGATCTCAACCGCGCTTGGCAGGACAGCACTGAAGAACAAAGCCCGGAAGTCTTCTTCATCAAGCAGCAGATGGAAAAATACGGCGTGGACATGTTCCTCGATGTGCATGGTGACGAGGAAATCCCGTACGTATTCACCGCCGCGTGTGAGGGCAACCCGGGGTATACCGCGCATCAACGCCAGCTTGAAGAGCGCTTCCGCAGCCGTCTGTGCGAGGTCAGCGAGAACTTCCAGACGGTCTACGGCTACCCGCGCAGCGCGCCCGGCCAGGCCAATATGAACCTGGCGGCAAATGCAGTGGGCGAACGCTATAAATGCCTGGCGCTGACGCTGGAGATGCCGTTCAAGGACCACGATAACGCGCCGGACACGGTGACAGGCTGGTCGGGCAAACGCTCCGCGCAACTGGCCGGGGATGTATTGACCGTACTGGCCGAGATGGTTAACGACCTGCGCTGAGGGCTCCTGCCTGTCGGCGAACCGAAATGCCCACTCAAACGTGGGCATTTTTGTTTTTGCTGGCCGTACGGCGCACGATCAAACTCGCCAAGGCGATCAATGCCAGCGTGATCACCACTGCTCCGTAGACATTGCTGGTCATCACCAGCCCTGCCGAGTGGGCAAAGAACCCGGCAACCAGTGCAGGTATGCAGAAGGCCAGGTAGCTAAGCACCAGAAAGGCCGACATCAGCCCTCCCCGCTCATGGGCATGCGCGGTTGGCATGAGCATCCGCAGTGCACCGAGAAAACTTGATCCGAAACCGATGCCCGCCACCACCGCACCGACGAAGAACAGCCACAACATGCCCAGGTTCACCGCCAGCAGAATGACCGCCACACCGAGCGGCAAAAAGCTTGCACCTACCCACAAGCCCAACACCGGCTCGCGCTGACGCAAGCTCAGAATTGCCAGTGCGCCGCTGAGCGTCAGCGCCGCAACCGCCAGGCCACCGTTGAGTGGCGAGTTCGAGCCAGTCGCCGCTGCCAGCAAGGATGGGCTCAGCGACAGAAAAAAGCCGCCCAGTGCCCAGGCTGCTATATCCACCGGCAGTACCAGCCATAACATGCGCCGCGACTGCTGCGGAACGTGCAGCGATGGCTTGAGGGATTGCCAGACGCCTGGCTGGCGGCTGACGGTTTCTTCCACTCGGCCAAGGTAAATCGCTTGCGCCACAAAGGCGGCCAACAGGAAGCAGTAACCCAGCACCAGTGGTAACGGCGCGAACTGCACCAGCAGTGCCGTGCCCAGCGCCCCCACCGCCATGCCGAGCATGGGCGAGATGCTGTTGATCAGCGGCCCTTTGACTGAATCGCTGTCCAGCAAGGCAGCCCCCAATGCACTGGCAGCAAGTCCTGTAGCAAACCCCTGCAACAGACGCGCGGCCATCAGCCAGCTAACATCGCTGGCAAAAATGAACAGCAACATCGAAACGATTTGCAGCAGCAAGGCACCGAAAATCACCGGACGCCGCCCCAGGTAATCAGACAACGAGCCACCGATCAGCAAGGCGGCCAGCAGGCTGAATGCATACACTGCAAAAATCAGGGTGAGCACGCCGGACGAGAAGCCCCATGCCTCCTGATACAGATGATAAAGCGGCGTGGGTGTGCTGGACGCAGCAAAGAAGCACAGTGTGGTGAAGGCCAGAAACCCGAGATGGCTTCGCGCCCGGCTATCAGACTTGAGGTCTGATAGCGTCGAACCTTGTGAAGGAAGGGACATGAATACGCTCTCCGCCAATGCAACCTGTTAAAGCCATAAATTAGCTTTTGTGGAGTGTGCGACGCAGGAGCGCTTAAAGCAAATACTTTGTGTTAAGGTCCGCCGTATGGCTATCAAAGAAGCAGTACGCACCGGAGGCCGCAGCGCCCGAGTGCAGGAATCCATTCATCGCGCGGTCCGCGACTTGTTGCTGGAGCATGATCGTTCGGCGCTCAGCGTGCCAATGATCGCGCTCCGGGCGGGCGTTACGCCGTCGACCATTTATCGCCGCTGGGGTGACTTGACCACCTTGCTGGCAGACGCCGCCATTGAACATCTGCGCCCTGATGCGCCAATAGATCAAGGCAGTCTGCACCAGGACCTGCTGACCTGGAGCGAAATGTATCTCGACGAAATGTCTTCGACCCCAGGTCGCGCCCTGATGCGTGATGTGGTTGCCAGCACCTCTGGCTGTGTCGGCAGGTGCGCGGCAATGGTCCGTGAGCAATTGCAGGTCATGATTGACCGTGCGACTGCTCGCGGCGAAGCCTCGCCAACCGCCGACGACCTGATTGATGCCATTGTTGCGCCGATGATCTACCGGATTCTTTACTCCGAATCGGCCCCCACGCCCGAACGCGTGCGTCAATGGGTGGAGCGCTGCCTGAGCTGAGGCAACGCTTGCAGCAGTCAGTGGCTGAAACACCCGTTATGATGCGCGCCTTGTACGATATCCATGACCGAGCCTATTCATGCACACCCTCGCAGATCTACGCGCCGGCAAGCTGGCAGGTATCAAACGGCTTGACCTTTCCTGCGGCCTGAGCGAATTCCCGGTCGAGGTATTCGACCTGGCGGACACCCTGGAAGTATTGAACCTCAGCGGCAACTCGTTGACTTCGCTGCCTGACGACCTGTGCCGCCTTACCCGGCTGCGCGTGCTGTTCGCTTCAGACAACGCCTTCACGCACCTGCCGGAAAGCATCGGCCAATGCCAGCAGCTGCAGATTGTCGGCCTCAAGGCCAATCGCATTGAGCAGGTCAGCGCCGCAGCACTGCCGCCGCGCCTGCGCTGGCTGATACTGACCGATAACTGTATCGAGTACCTGCCTGATGAACTGGGCCGTCGCCCGGACCTGCAAAAGCTCATGCTCGCTGGCAACCGCTTGCGTACGTTGCCCGCGACCCTCGCTGATTGCCACAACCTGGAGCTGATCCGCATTGCGGCCAATCGCCTGACCGAGCTGCCGGACTGGCTGCTGAGCCTGCCTGCCCTGGCATGGCTTGCCTATGCCGACAATCCACTGTGCGCCGAGCACCGGCCCGAGCCGATCCGTCAGATCCCGTGGCATCAGTTGAGCATCGGTCAGCGCCTGGGCGAAGGCGCTTCCGGGATCATTCAGCAGGCGCTCTGGCAGGATGTAAACGATGAGCGAATGACGGCGGTCAAGCTGTACAAGGGCAATGTCACCAGCGATGGCTCACCGCTCAATGAAATGGCCGCCTGCATCGCCGCTGGCCGTCACGCCAACCTGATCGAGGTGCTCGGGCAAATCAGCGGGCATCCCGATCAACAGCGTGGCCTGGTCATGGAACTGATAGCGCCTAACTTCGGCAATCTTGCCGGGCCGCCGAGCCTGGAATCCTGTACCCGCGATGTCTATGCCCGCGAAACACGCTTTTCGCTGCCGGTGCTGTTACGTATTGCCGAAGGCATCGGGTCGGCCACTGCGCACCTGCATGCCAACGGCATCACGCATGGCGACCTTTATGGCCACAACATTCTTGTGCAAGAGGATGGCAACTGCCTGCTGAGCGACTTCGGCGCGGCGTCGTTTCACCCGTCAGCGGTACAGGGAAAGGCGCTGGAGCGCATCGAAACACGGGCATTCGGTATCTTGCTGGGAGAATTGCTGGAGCGCTGCGATGTAGATGAGCAGAACCAGAACGTCATCAAGGGGCTAAAGGCGCTTCAGGCGAGTTGCGTGCAGCCTGATTGCCAGCGACGACCGTCACTGGCGGAGATTCTTCTACAGATAAAAGCATGGAGCGCATAACGCGCTCCATTACACAGTGATCAGCCTGCAAGACCCACGTAAACGTTCTGCACGTCATCGTGATTGTCGATGGCTTCGAGAAACGCTTCGACTTCGGCCATCTGCTCCTCGGTCAGGCCGTCCACGGTGCTTTTCGGGCGATAACCCAATTGCGCCGACTGCACGGTGAAACCAAACTCAGGGAGCGCCTTGCAGACCGCATCCATGTCCGTGGATTCGGTGAGGAACAGCGTTGCGCCCTCTTCACCTGGCTCGAAATCCTGGGCACCGGCTTCGATTGCCGCCAGCTCTGAATCTGCGTCCGGTGAAGCCGGTACGGCCTCGATCATGCCCTGGTACAGAAAGTCCCACGATACCGAGCCCGCAGCACCCAACTGGCCCTTGCGGAACAGCACGCGAATTTCCGAGACCGTACGATTGATGTTATCGGTCAGGCACTCGACGATCACCGGCACGCGATGCGGCGCAAAGCCTTCGTAGGTCAGACGCTCGAAGTTGACGCTCTCACCCAGCAGGCCTGCGCCTTTCTTGATGGCACGCTCCAGGGTTTCGCGCGGCATCGAAGCCTTTTTGGCCTGTTCCACTACCAGCCGCAGACGCGAGTTCATGTCCGGGTCTGCGCCAGCCCGTGCGGCGATCATGATCTCCTTGGACAGCTTGCCAAACGTGCGTCCCTTGGCATTGGCTGCCGCTTCTTTATGCTTGACCTTCCACTGTGCGCCCATGTCTGCTCTCTTGATTCGCTAGGCACCTCGCCGCCTGCGTCTGCACGACTGACAGAACGCGGCGCTGGCAAGGCGCTGAAAAAGGGTCACCGGCAAATACCCTGTCCGGCGCGGCGCATTTTATACGCGATCACGGCAGATGAAACCCCCGCCGCGCACATTGCTCGAACGAACTCGCCAAGATGGCTGCCAATCGGGCCGACGGCAATCATCCGCTTTCCATCACTGCTTGTAGTCTTTTTCCGAAAAACCTTGCAGCAATGCTTTTAGGCCAAGGTATTCCGTAACCTGCGCACCCTGATTTTGAAGGTAGAGAGCCCCGCAGATGCGCAAGGACCTGCAAATGCCAATCATACTGGCGATTACCGACTGCCAGACGGATCTGCATGTCATCAGCTTCACCGGCCGTGACGCTCTCAATGAAGCGTATCGCTTCGACATCTGGCTGATCGGCGACCCTCTTCTGGATGTGCGCAGCCTGCTGCACCGAGAAGCGTTTTTGAGGTTCGGTGAGCTGCGCAGCGGCGTGCATGGCCAGATCTGCCATGCGGCCCGAATCCACAACGGGGCTCGCGTGAGCCTTTATCACCTGATCCTGATGCCCAGCCTTGGCAAGCTTGCAGCCCATCGGCACCGGCGCATCTATCAGGATATTGCGCCTCCTCAGTTGATCGCTCAGTTGCTTGAAACACACGGTATTGGCGCAAACGCTTACTGCTTCGAGCACATGAACGGTCTTTACCCGGCCAGACCGCTGCATATCCAGTACGACGAAAGCGATCTGCACCTGCTGCAACGCCTGTGCGAAGAAGAAGGCATTCATTTCCGTTTCGAACATCGTCAGAGCGGCCATCGGCTGGTGTTCTCGGATGACTCTGCAAGCTTTCCGGCACAGCCCGTACCCTTTCGCTTCAAGCCCCAGGAACAGTCAGGCGCATCGACCGGGACGCTCTTGCACATGGCAGAAGTACTGACGCTTCCAGACGTTTCGCGACAACCCGCCCCAGGCCTGAAGCAGACGCAGCCCCCCTCGTCAAAGCACGACGAGAACGCCACAACGCCCGCAGCCAATCATGCATTTCAACCGTCAGGCGTTCGCGGCCCAATCAGCCAGGAAGAGGCGCTGGGTCGCCAGCGCGGCATGCGCGAGCTGGAGCGCCTGCGCTGCGAACGGCGCGACGTCAGCGGGCGCAGCAACCGGTCTGGCTTGCGCAGTGGCGAAGTCATACAGGTGCTTGATCACCCGGAGCCATTGCTTAACGATCAATGGTTGCTGACCGAAGTGCTGCACGCAGGTCGGCAATTACAGGTGCTCAGAGGTGCAGTCGCCCATGATGCCCTGGCAATCCTGCGCATCCTCACCGACGAGCAGCGCACATCGCCCGCAGCCGCACAGCTATCAGGCAATGGCTATGGCAACCGTTTCAAAGCCATCCCCTGGGCGATGCCGTTTCGCCCCTCAGCCAGACATCCTCGACCGGCCGCCACAGGCGATCATATAGCCACGCTGCAAGACAACGACACGCACGCAAAGCAGCCCGGTTATCGACCGGTTCGTTTCGACTGGCAAGCACAACACCACGCAGACCGACCCAACCCGCGCTGGGCGATGGCGCTGGTCGCCTGCCGCGAGATTCATCAGTTGCTGCCTGGCTCACGCGTACTGGTCCGTTACCTGGACAATAATCCCGAGCGCCCGGTCATCTGCGCAGCCCTGTCACCAGCTGAACACGCGTCGCAAGAAAGTCTGTGGCACGGCGACCAGTCTGCAAAACCAGCCGATTGCATTCGACTTGCGAGCGGCGAGGACCTGCGCGTTACAACAGATAGCGAGTTGATTGTTCGCGGGCAGACGGCCGAGCTGCATATTGATGCGCAGCACATCCAGATTCTGGGTCGCGTAGATCAGCAGTCCTTGAAATCCGGCTGGCGCTTGTCGATAAACGCGTTCATGCCCTCCTTCTGATCGTGACTGGCGAAGGCTGCGTGAAACACCCGGCGCTCGAACCGGATGCCTTCGGCCAGACTGACCTCGAACGCGCGGTTGACGCTCTCCTTGACCATCATCGCCACCGGCAGGGACTTGCCGGCGATCACCGCCGCTACCGCGAGGGCTTCCGGCAGCAACTGTTCAAGTGGCACTACCCGCGCAACCAGCCCGGCACGTTCGGCTTCGTGAGCATCGATCAGGCGACCGGTCAGGCACATTTCCATGGCTTTGGCCTTGCCGACGGCGCGAGTCAGACGCTGCGTCCCGCCCATGCCCGGCAATACACCGAGATTGATCTCCGGCTGCCCGAATCTGGCGTTTTCAGCCGCCAGAATGAAATCGCACATCAACGCCAGCTCACAACCGCCACCCAACGCAAAACCGGCCACTGCCGCCACGATGGGTTTGCGACGCGCGGCCACCCGGTCACTTTCACGAAACAGGTCGTCAAGGTAGATCTGCGGGTAGGACAGGTCGACCATTTCCTTGATATCTGCACCGGCAGCAAAGGCTTTTTCCGAACCGGTCAGCACGATGCAGCCGATGGCACTGTCTGCTTCGAACTGGTCGAGTGCATGGTTCAGCTCGTCAATCAATTGAGCATTCAATGCATTCAGTGCCTTGGGACGGTTCAGCGTGATCACGCCAACCTTACCTATAATCTCACTTAGAATTGTCTCGTAAGACATTGATAAATATCCTTTTAAATTAATAACCACGCACAGCCATAAAATCTAGAATCTACATTTAAAAAACTCGTAAGTCTTTGAATAAATTACCTAATCAATGATTTCTATGGCGACAGCAGTGGCCTCTCCGCCACCGATACAAATAGCCGCCATCCCGCGCTTGAGCTGCCTGCGCTGCAGGGCCGCCAATAGCGTCACAATGATCCGCGCGCCCGAAGCGCCTATCGGATGCCCCAGCGCGCACGCCCCGCCGTTGACGTTGACCTTCTCGTGCGCAAGGCCCAGCTCACTCATCGCTACCAGCGGCACAACTGCAAACGCTTCGTTGATCTCGAACAGATCGACGTCGTCAAGCGCCCAGCCTGTCTTGCTCAGCAGACGCTGAATGGCACCTATCGGTGCGGTTGGAAACAGGCCCGGCTGGTCGGCAAATGCCGCGTGTGCGTAAAACACTGCCAAGGGCCGCAACCCTCGCCGCTGCGCTTCGGACTGACGCATCAACAGCAGTGCTGCGGCGCCATCGGAAATTGAGCTGGAGTTTGCTGCCGTAACCGTACCGCCCTCGCGAAAAGCGGGTTTGAGCGTCGGGATCTTGTCCGGACGCGCCTTGGGCGGTTGTTCATCGTGAATGATCTGCCTGGACTCTTTACCCACGGTGACCTGCACCGGAACGATTTCGGCGTCGAAATGACCGTCAGCAATGGCCTCCTGCGCGCGGGCCAGTGACGCCAGAGCGAAGGCATCCTGCGCCTCGCGACTGAAACCGTTCAACCCGGCACAGTCTTCGGCGAAGGTACCCATCAGCCGACCCGGTTCATAGGCATCCTCAAGGCCATCCAGAAACATATGGTCCAGCACCTTGCCGTGCCCCATGCGGTAGCCATTGCGCGCGCGGTCCAGCAGGTAAGGTGCATTGGACATGCTCTCCATCCCACCAGCCACTACCACCGCCGTGCTGTCTGCCATCAACAGGTCATGGGCCATGATTGCGGTCTGCATACCGGAACCGCACATCTTGTTGACCGTGCTGCACAGCGTCGCATTGCCTAGCCCGGCCCCCAGTGCAGCTTGTCGAGCGGGCGCTTGACCGAGGCCCGCCGGCAGCACACAACCAAACAGCACATGCTGCACGTCTGCACTTTCAATGCCTGCCCGCTCGACGGCTGCGCGGATGGCGATCGAACCCAGTTCTGTGGCACTTAGGCTCTGCAGATCACCCTGAAAACCGCCCATGGGCGTGCGCGCAACGCTGACAATGACCACTGGGTCTTGATGAAGAGGTGTCCTTTCGATGGACATGATTATCTCCAGTCTTGTTTTTATAGGAACGGTCGAATCATCAACCTGCGGCCTTGCGGACGCAATGGTTGAAACAGGCAGATTAGCGGGTATCCCGGCATTGCGCCCGACAGGACGAATCTCTCATGGCAGACGAGGTCTGAAGATGACTGAACCCGACGCTGGAGCACACGAATGTCGCTACGCCCGATCCGCGCCCTGCTCTCAGGCCTGCTTATCCTTGGTCTGAGCGCGTGTGCACTCATCCCCCATCGAGACCCGCTGACGATCAACGTCGTCGGTATCGAACCCGTCCCCGGGCAAGGACTTGAACTGCGCATGGCGGTCACATTGCGGGTGCAGAACCCGAACGAAACCGAGATCAACTACACCGGTGTGGCGTTGGATCTGGACGTGAACGGCAAGCTGCTCGCCTCTGGTGTGAGCAACCAGAAAGGCACCGTAGGACGCTTCTCCGAGGCAGTGCTGGTGGTGCCGGTCAGCGTGTCGGCGTTCGCCGCCTTGCGCCAGGCGCTGGGGCTCAGTCAGAGCCAGCGTCTGGACAATCTGCCCTATACGCTTCGCGGCAAACTGGCTGGCGGCCTGTTCGGCACGATGCGTTTCAGTGACAGCGGCACGCTGGATTTGCGCCAGGCCGAGGGAGATCCCTGGTAACAAGTGATTATGGGTGGCAATGCCTGTCCGGGTTCTGGCAGGGTAAACGGGAAGATACAGATGGCATGCTTTCTGCTGGCTGACTGCTGCGCATGCCCTGCGTCTCCCCACCCTCAAGGAAGATTTGCCAATGACTCCGCAGAACCCGTCAGCACGCTTTTTCCCGACCTTTCTGGCCCTTGTGATGCTGATGCTCAGCCTGTGCACGGCACCGACATGGGCTGCAGAAAAAAGCGCCAAGCGCGGCATTGCCTACGACGTCGCCCTGCCCGCCGACCTGAGTGCATTATCTTCGGGCGTGAGCTGGTGGTACAACTGGAGTCCCAGACCCCATGACCGGCTGGCATCGTACGATTATGCGTCGATGTACGGTGTGGATTTCATCCCGATGGTATGGAACGGCAACGTTGACGACGGTCAGTTGAAGCAATACCTGCTGGCCCATCCCGCCATCCGCTATTTGCTGGTGATCAATGAGCCGAATCTGCTCGACCAGGCCAACATGACGCCCGAAGCGGCGGCCAGCTTCTGGCCGAGGCTGGAACAGATCGCGGCTCAGACCGGCGTGAAACTGGTGGGGCCAGCGATGAACTGGGGAACCATGCCGGGCTACGGCGACCCGGTGGTGTGGCTCGATGCCTTCTACACAGCCTATAGATCAATGAATCAGAATCGGGACCCGCGCATCGATTACCTGGCTTTTCACTGGTACGACTATGGTTTACCGGGAATGCTCGATCGGCTGTCGAAGTACGGAAAACCCTTCTGGGTAACCGAGTTTGCCAATTGGCACGCCCTGGATGACGGTGCGCAGATTGATACGGTCGAAAAGCAGAAGCAGCAGATGGCCGAGATGGTCGCCACGCTTGAACAGCGCCCGGACGTGTTCAGGTACGCCTGGTTCACCGGCCGGATGAACCCGGACCCGCACTTTTCCAGCTTGCTGGACGCTGAGGGCAAGCTGACCGAACTGGGCCAGTACTATCTCTCGCTGCCGTATAGCGAGTGACACTGCGCTGATTGACTACAGGGTCTTCACAGCTGGCAAGCGAGGCTGCGCCGATCTCGGTCAGGCCGCTGATGATGTGCTGGGTATAAGGAAATGACTGATCGGGCTCCAGGACTCTTGCCGAGATCAGAAGCCCCTCCCTGACCAGCGTGTCGACCGCTCCAACACAAACGTGGATGGCCGGCGCACGAGCGTACGCGCGCACCAGCTCCCGGTAGATCTGACCAAACGTAAGTTTTTGAGGTTTGTTCGAGCACGATCGCTTGACGATGCTCAAGATCGCGAGGTCAACGCGTGGACATTCGTAACTCACCGCATTTGCCTTTAACGTAATGAAGCCTGACGCGCAAAACAGTGGACACCCGATACCGTTCTTCCCGACCTGCACAATACACGCTTAACCCTAAATAAAGCTGTTCACAAAGCGTCATTTCTTGCGCACTTCGCAGAACACTCTATTTATTGAAACGCATTAAAAAACAACCATTGAGCCCATCAATAGTTTATAGGAACGACCTGAACAGACTGTAAGTCGCTTATGTTTGACGCACGCAAAAGCGTTAGATTGCAAAGCTTACCAGATCACTAAACCTAACGACAGTTAGGTTTATTAAAAAGCAATTAAAACCTAAAAATCATGATATTTATAACCAATAAAACCAGTTTAAACGACAAAATAGCTATTTATCCCTATAAAAATCGTCAACCCACTTGCTTTTCCTCAAGAAAACTCTTATGAGGGCCAACTGACATCATTTAATAAAAACAGGGTTAGTAATACTTTATCCACCGGTGAACTTTTTACTGTCTCGCTGGACTTACTGTTCAGCCAAGCGATGTGTCATTGCGACAGCCGTCTGTTTTTCTCCTGCAAACCATTAATCGAGATGCAATCGATGACTAGAACCATGCTGTCTGTTTTCAGTGCAGTACTTTTGTGCGCGCACAGTGTCTGCGCACTGTCAGCGGACTCAACTTCCAGCACAAATACCGCTGTGTCCGATCAACAGATCCGGACGCAGGTGGAAGCCAAGCGCGACCAGTTATCAGGCGCCGACAAGATCAACCCGGCTCAACAACAGAGTTCGTCGTCCCTGCTCGAAGCGCCGGTGGACACTGACGACGCCCCTGCCCAGGCACAACGACCATGAACAACCTCAATCAACCGATCACATCGACCGGAAGGACACTTGCCTTGTCAGCCTTCAAACAGACCCTGGGCCTGAGCCTGCTGACGTTCAGCGTCATGCAGGCCAACCTTGCGCTCGCCGCCGTGACCCCGGCGACCGGTAATGCAGTCGAAGCGCGCGTCAGCTCGATTCTCGACAACATGAACCAGTCGGAAAAGATCAACTTCACCCGCGTCGATGACGGCCACATGATCCCTTCCCTGCTCAAGTGGGGCATCAAGGGCACAGTGGCGTATGACTCGTCCATGGGCGTGCACGTCAACAATGCCACGTTCGGTGCTCAGTACCCTTCGCAGTCCGCGCTCGCAGCGACCTGGAGCATCAACCGGGCCAAGGAATTCGGCCTGGCCATCGCTTATGAGACACGCATTTCCGGCGGCCAGCAGATGCTTTCGCCAGGCGTCAACCTGTACCGCACGCCCTACAACGGTCGTTCGGCAGAGTATGTCAGCGGTGAGGACCCGTTCCTCGGCGCGGTACTGGCACCGGCCATTGTCAACGGCATTCAGGCCCAGGGTATCCAGGCCAGCGGCAAGCATTACCTGGCCAACGAGCAGGAAGCCAATCGTCAGGCAGTCGACATAAAGGTCGATGAGCGCACCCTGCGTGAACTGTACTTGCCGGGCTTCGAGTCGATGGTGAAGAACGCCAATGTCGCCTCGATCATGTGCGGTTTCAACAAGGTCAACGGCGACTATGCCTGTGAAAACCATCACCTGATCACTGAAGTGCTCAAGGGCGAATGGGGCTATCAGGGCATGGTCATCAGTGACTTCAACGCCATTCACGATGCGTTCAAGGGCGCATGGGCCGGTACTGACATCGACATGCCATCCGGCCTGCAATTTACCGAAGCCAAACTGCTGCCTTACCTGTGGAGCGGGCAACTGACCCAGAACGTGATCGACGACAAGGTCAAACGTAACCTGCGCGCCATCGTCAGCTACGACCTCCAGGAAAACCTCAACACCGCCAAGACCCTGGAACATCCCGAGTACGGCATGCGTGCTGCGCTGAATACCGCGCGCGAATCCATCGTATTGCTGCGCAACGAAAACACCGCGGCAGGCAAACCGCTGCTGCCGCTGGCGCGCTCGGCGAAAATCGCCGTCATCGGCAACTGGGCCCACGATGTCCCGGCATCCCCTTTCGGCACCGCTAACTCGCCGCCCAACAGCTATGTAACCGAGCTGAGCGGCCTGCAGCAACTGGCGTCCAGCAGCTCCGATGTCACCTACCTCTCGGAAATGAGCCTGAATCCGGCCAGTTCAGTGTGGTATCAGCCGGCAACCGGCGACAACGGAATCAGCAACACCGGGGTAAAAGCCGAGTACTTCTCCAACACCAGTTTTTCCGGCGACCCGGTGCTGACGCGCGTGGAACCAGGCTTGAACCTGAACTGGACCACCGGCAGCAACGTCACCAACGCAGGCAGTACTGCGGTGTCTGGCTTCAGCCCGTCACCCGGCGCATTCTCGGCGCGGTTTACCACCACCATCAAACCAACCGTCTCGGGCGCTCAGGTGTTCAAGGTGCGGGCAGACGGCCCGTACAAGCTGTGGGTCAACGATGAACTCGTGCTGCAGAGCGACGGCGTGCCTTACTCCGGTGACGTAGTGAACGCGCTGACAACGTCGGGGAAAACCGCAGCATTGTCGGCTGGCAAGACCTACAGCGTGAAGCTGGAATACCAGCGAGTACAAGGCAACTTCATCCCGGTACTGGGTAGCCTGACGGGCGTGCAGATGAGCTGGGCGTCGTTGCGTCCGCCAAAAGACCTGTCGAAATACGATGCGGTCGTGGTTGCTACAGGGAACACGTCCGAGAACGAAGGCGAAGGCTCTGACCACGGCTTCGATCTGCCCGATCAACAGGCTGAACTGATCAGCTTCGTCGCCAAGGCCAACCCCAACACCATCGTCGTCATGCATGGCGGCGGCGTGGCCAATATGCAGCCTTGGGCAAACAAGGTGGGCGCTACGCTGCAAGCCTGGTTCCCGGGCCAGCAAGGCGGTCAGGCGCTGGCCGAGATCCTCTATGGCAAGGTCAACCCGTCGGGCAAGTTGCCGGTCACGATCGACAAAAAAATCGAGGATAACCCAAGCTACGCCTCCTATCCGGATCCGGCTGCCTATCGCGGCAGCAACCCGTTGACCGAAATGACCTACAGCGAAGGCCTGTACATGGGTTATCGCGGCTATGACAAGAAACACGCCAAGCCGCTCTACCCGTTCGGTTATGGCCTGTCCTACACCACGTTCAGCTACAGCGACCTGAAACTGTCGACCAACGTGCTGACGCCGGGCTCGACAATCGACGTTAAATTCACCGTGACCAATACGGGTGACAAGGCAGGCTTCGAAGTGGCACAGCTGTATGTGCAGCCGGTCAAACCTGCGGTGGACCGTCCGGAGAAAGAGCTCAAGGGCTTCACCAAGGTGTACCTGCAACCCGGCGAGAGCAAGACTGTCAGCGTACCGATAGACTCCCGCTCGCTGGCCTACTACGTCGACAAGACGGCAAGCTGGGACGTGGACGCCGGGAAGTTCAAGATTCTCGTGGGTGCAGACTCGGAGAACCTGACCCTCAACAGGACGCTGATCACCCTGTACCCGGAAAAACTGACCACCCGTGACAGCAACCCGCTGCCACTGCCACTGCGCAAGGCAGTCCAGGTCAGCGCGGCACAGACTTACTGATGCACCCCGTCAAGGCTCAGGGATGAGCCTTGATATCCCTGCCCAGACGCTGAACGTAGATATCAAAAACCGCCATGACGTCGACGTCTTGCGGGCTTCTCAGCCACTGAATCTGCAAACCGTCCATGACCGAGAAGATTTCCTGGGCCAGGGCTTTGACATTGATGTCGGCACGCACTTCCCCCGCCTCTATCAACGCCTGCAAATGGCCGCGTGCATGCTCATGGGTCAGCTGGAATCGCTCGCGATGCCATTCCCATGCGGGATGCGACTTCGACAGGCTCTCGGTATTCATCAGCAGTGCCGCCTGACACTCGTCGGCATTCTCGATACTGAAGCTCATGCTCAGCTTCAGAAATTTCAAAAACCCTTCAAGCGTCGGTTCGGTCACCAGATCCTGAAAGCGTGACGTAACCCGCTGATCCCTGCGCTCCAGCAACGCAGCGAGCAAGGCTTCCTTGTTGGGGAAATGGTGCAGCAAGCCGACGGTGGTGATGCCGGCAAGCAATGCAACCTCGCGCATTGATGCACTCGAATAGCCGTCCCTGGCGAAAACAACCGTGGCGGCATCCAGCAAGGCCTTTCTGCGCATGTCACCCTTGGGCGCACGACGGCGCTTGGGCGCAGCTGTTTCTTCGGATTCATTCCCTGATTCTTCGATAACCATAAAAACCTGATAACGCCTTGATTCAATGTACCCCGATGCTGGTTACCGGGGCCCTGCTGGTAAAAAACCGCTTCGCTGTCAGTGAAGCTGTGGTGATGGAGATCAGCGCAATGATCGCATTACCGGTAAACATGCCAGGCAATGCACCACTGCTGCCGAACCAGTGAATACCGGCGAATACGAAGGGCACTGTACCCGCTGTTGCCCTGAGCCAGGCAAACACCGCCACCCACCATGACTTGTTCATGGTTATGAATACGGCGATGGCGACGAAATCCAGACCAATCAAAACCCAGAGGCCGCCGCCCCACAAGCAAAAGGCCATGAACACAGCGCGGGCCTCGGCTCCCAACTGGTAGAGATCGGCAATCATGCCGCTACACAGCACCAGCATCAACCAGACTACCAGCCCGTAACAGACCACCAGCCGCCGGGTAAAGATGACCGCAGAACGTACGCGATCATCGCGGTTCGCACCAATATTCTGGCCAAGCACCGGGGCCAGCGCGCCGGGCAAAGCAAAAAAGGCGCAATACGAAAACTGCAGGACCCGATCCAGCACTGCCATGGCGGCCAGGGCGGAGGTGCCGAATGCCGAAAGCGAGGCGACAAGATAAGCCAAACCGACCGGTGTCGCCAGATTCGCCGCCATGGCAGGAAGCGCAAGCCTGAAGGTACGCACGGCATGCAGGCGCAGCAGTTTCAGATTGCGTGTGAAGACCATCCCTATGCGGCTGCGCACCCAATACAGGCCGATGGAAGCGGACACCGCTGCCGATATGGCAAAGGCGATGCCTGCGCCGTTCAGCCCCAGGTCCAGCACAAAGATGAACAGCGGGTCTGCGACCGCCAGCGTGGCGGCCGCTGAGAGCACCACTGCCAGCGCCCGACGGTTATCACCGGTGGTTCTGAGCATCTGCGCCGACATCTGCATCACGGCCTGTAGCACGGTAAAAGGCAGTGTCAGCCAGATGAAACTGCGCGCCGCCTCGTAAGTGGCTGCCTCGGCCCCCAGCCAGTGGGTAATCGGCACCACCAGCGCCAACTGCGTGACAGACGCCAGAGCGGCGACCGTGACTACCATCAGCATGAGGCTGCCGGTCAATCGAGGGATGGACTTCACCGCACGATGACCGATGCGCTCCGACAATACTGAAGTCGCAGCGATGATCACGCCGGTCACCAGCGCGCTGTTGAAAAAAATCAGCACCTTGGCGATGCCGACCGCAGCCAGAAGCACAGGGTCATGCAGCATCGAGACATAGACCAGCGTCAGTATGTCAACGAGAAAAACCGCAAACAGGCTCAAGGCACTGGTACTGGCGGTGACGACGATGTGGCGCGCTACGCTGCCCTGGGTGAATCTTGCGCTGGCTTGGGCCATCAATGTTCTCAAAAGGCCTGGTCAGCCCGGCATGCAAGGCATTCCCATGCAAGTGCATGAGGAACGGAAGTTTGTAACCGTCATGCCAACGCTGGCACGAGCAACGATCACCGCCAAATGCGAGGGTCGCTGTCGCGGGCTACTTGCTCGCCGCCACCAGACGATTCACTTCACTGCGAACCATGTTGGCGTATTCCGGCGGGCTCATCGTGTCCAGTTCGGAACGTACCCATTCGGACCACTTGCCCTTGCGCTTGGCGCGCTCGCCCATCAAGCGTGCAGCCTCACTCTTGGCCTTGCCCAGATTGCTCTGCCAGAGGTCGAACAAACGGGATTTCTCGTCTTCAAGAGCGGTACGTTCGGGGAGCGGCCGATTGGCCAGATTGAAACTCATCACAGTCACCTACGGCTAAAAACGGCTGCATCTTACACCCGTAAGGGGCGTTACCTGCAGAGTCTTGCGTCGGGTCATTCAAGCAATTGCAACTTTTCAGGATGCGCGAGACTCCATTGATCACTGTTGCCATCACTTGAAAGGAAGATACCCATGGCTCGTAAGACCCCTGCTCAACAAGCTGCCGATCAAATCAAGGATCAGGCATTCAGTGACCTGCAGGCACTGATCGAAGAATCCGACAAATTGCTCAAGGAAAGCGCTGCGCTGGTTGGCGAAGAAGCAGAAACACTGCGCGCACAACTGAGCCTCAAGCTGAAGCAGGCACTGGATTCGATGGCCAGCGTGCGCGACCGCACCAAACCAGTCGTTGAAGCGACCGAAACCTACATCGGTGGTCACCCGTGGCAAACCGTGGCTATTTCTGCAGGCTTCGGCCTGGTAGTCGGCCTGCTGCTGGGTCGTCGTTGATCGACAGCCGCTGATGAGACGCATCGCGGGCCTGGACACGGGCCCGCAATGCCTGATGCTGCTGCAACGATGGTGTAGGTCTGATGAATTACCTTAAGCGGGCGTGCTGTACCACCGACGGCTCGGCAAACCGGTGGGATTTGCTCACTTTGGCCTGCAACAACACGCGCTGTTCCTCGGCCTGGGCCTGGCTTTCATAAGGTCCGATCAATAATTGCTGTTTACCGTCGATATCCACGATGACGGGGGCGTAGCTGCGTTCCAGCAGCCAGGCGCTGGTATCGCTCACCGCCTCGCGCGAATTCATCTGAATGAACCACTGTGGCGTGGAGACCGGAGCAGTAAGAGCCGCATCCTGGGCTTTTTCCCTGGCGGGCGCACGCGAGCTGCCTGCATCGCATCCGGCCAGAGCCAGTACCACTATCATCATTACCGTCTTGCGCACGTAGGTCTGCTCCTCGTCTGAAGTGGCGCGAGTCTAACATTCCCGCAACGCCCGTTGATGGACTGTGTCGAGGTGTCGCATGCCCGACCAAAGGGCATTGGGCACTGGCCATGCGCTGTTCTCGCAACAATCAGTTATATTTTTTGCGATCACTGGTCATGTGATCAGCTATTTCTTTGCATATAAACGCAACATGAAGTGTCAAACGCCTGCGACCATGTTGACCGATGGCTTGCCGCCGTTGGTGCATTAGAACAGGAGTTCATCATGTGCGACGACCGTAACCCCCTGCATTGCTTCATTCCGCCTTATATGCTCGAGCGTATGGCGCAGTCCCCCAAGACTCTGGTCAGCGCCCGGGCCATTGCCAATCTGACGAGCAGCTCGGCGTTCCTGGCATCAAGACTTTCAGCCCGAACCATGCCCTCCATGCACGCGATCAAATCGCCTGACGGTCGAAAGCACCGCGTGATTCACGATGCCAAGGGAACCGACGATCTTCCCGGCGCTGTGGCTCGCAAGGAGGGCCAAGCCCCGACTGGCGACAAGGCAACCGATGAAGCCTACGACGGTTCCGGCGATGTCTACGATTTCTACGCGGAACTGTTCGAGCGCAATTCGCTGGACGACAGTGGCATGTCCCTGGTGTCTACGGTGCACGTCGCCGAGGTGGACTTCAATGGCGACCATGTACCGCTGAGCAACGCCTACTGGAATGGCAGCCAGATGGCGTATGGCGACGGTGATGATCTGGTCTTCAAGCGCTTCACCGGCAGCCTGGAAGTAATAGGCCATGAACTGACCCACGGGGTGCAGAGTTTCACCTCGAACCTGGACTACCGCGGACAGTCCGGAGCCCTCAACGAGCATTTCGCCGATGTCTTCGGCATGCTGGTGCGTCAATGGAAACAGGGCACCAGCGCCGCCGAGTCGGACTGGGTAGTCGGCAAGGAATTGTTAGTTCCTGCCCCTACACGACGGGGCATTCGCGATATGGAAAAACCGGGCACCGCCTACTCCAACGATCCAGACCTGGGCGATGACCCGCAACCGGCAACGATGGCCGACCTGTACACTGGCGCCAAGGATCGCGGCGGCGTACACATCAATTCGGGCATCCCCAATCGGGCGTTCGTGCTGGTTGCCAAGGCGCTGGGCGGAAATGCCTGGGAAGTGGCGGGCAGAATCTGGTATGAAACGATGCTGGAGCTGGCGTCTGACAGTCAGTTTGTCGACTGCGCCAGAGCCAGCATAAAAATCGCCTCGGACTCACGCTTCGGCCCAAAAGCCAAAAAAGCCGTACAAGCGGCCTGGAAGGAAGTCGGGGTCAAGGTTTAGCCGAAGTGCAACCACCACAAAGGTGCTTGAAATGAAGGTCTGTCTAGTGCAATCCGGCGGCTTTGCGGGTGCCGTCAAACGCTGTGAAGTCGATACGTCCACCCTTGAGCAGCCAGAAGCCGAGCAACTGCAGCGGCTGGTCAGTGACAGCGGCCTGAATCAGTCCAGCAGCGCGTTCAATGATCAGGCGCGGGATCTGAATCAGTACGAGATCACCATTGAGGATGAGGCCAGAGAAATCTGCCTCACGTTCGACGAACACAACGTGCCAGCGTCCGCCCGCCAGTTGCTCGGGTTCCTCAAGCAACGCGTAAAGCCCGGCAAGCTCTAGGACAGGCCTGCCCGAAAAAAATCCGGCGACCGATGCCTTGCAGATGACTGTCAAAGGCATCGGTTGCCGACATATTCGCCAGCCTTGTTCCTGCATGTGCTCCTGCATGGAATAATGGCGCTATGACATGTGAACCACCCACCGCCGCCGCGGTCAATGACGTGTACCGATTCGTTGGCGTGGACTGTACAAAAAAAAACGCTTCACACTGCCATTAACGAGGTATCTTTTCGTGCTTCGCGTTCTCACCCCTTACCTCTGCAGCAATGGCGTCGATGAGCACTGTGCATCCTACTGAACACTCTTCTGGCCTGATCATTTGCGAGCATTGCGACTCGCTGTACGAAGCGCAACCGCTGAAGCCCGGTGAAGCAGCGTTCTGCCTGCGTTGCGAGGCACTGCTCGGTCGCGGCCACCGAATGACCATCGAGCAGCTACTGGCGCTGACCGTCGCTGCGGCCATGCTTTTTGTGTTCGCCAACCTGTTTCCCGTGATCAGCATCAGCATGAAAGGCCTGACCAACGAGGTCACGCTCTGGCAATCGGTTGAAGCCCTTGCTCAAGGGCGGATCACAATCATTGCGCTGGTCGCCGGCCTTTCGATTATCTTTGCGCCGCTTTTACAGATCGCTCTGCTGTTCTGGGTACTGGTACACGCGCACAAAGGCGTCATCGCCCCCGGCTTCAGGGCCTGCATGCGCGCGCTGGAACACCTGCGGCCGTGGAGCATGCTCGAAGTGTGCATGCTCGGTATTCTGGTGGCGATCATCAAGCTGTCCGGAATGCTCGACGTGCACCCCGGCGTCGGCCTGTGGGCCATGGCCATGCTGATGGTGCTGATTCTGCTGATCGCCAACAAGGACATCCGCAGGTTGTGGGATGAACTGGGAGTGCCGCCGCAATGAACGGCATTCCCTTCGCCCATGAACACAAGCTCTGCCTGTGCCACACCTGCGGTTACGCCTGCCAGGAGGACGCTACGCGCTGCCCGCGCTGCGACTCACCGGTGCACAAACGCAAGCCCAACAGTATCAGCCGCACCTGGGCCTACCTGATTGCCGCACTGATCTTCTATATCCCGGCCAATGTGCTGCCGGTGATGTACACCAATCTGCTGGGCAACCGCAGTGAAAGCACCATCATGAGCGGCGTACTGGAGTTCTTTGAAAGCGGCTCCTGGGACATTGCCATCCTGATCTTTGTCGCCAGCGTTCTGGTGCCCTGTCTCAAATTTCTGGTGCTGGGCATGCTGCTGATCACGTGTCAGCGCCGCAGCACCTGGGCGATGCGCGAACGCGCACGTCTTTACCGTTTCATCGAGCTGATCGGCTACTGGTCGATGCTCGATGTGCTGGTTGTGGCCCTCGTGGCGTCTCTGGTTCAGTTTCGCGAGCTCAGCACCATCGAGCCGCGGATCGGTATTCTGTTTTTTGGCTTGGTAGTGGTGATGACGATGTTCGCCGCCATGAGTTTCGATCCCCGGCTTATCTGGGACGCAGAGGTTGAAGATGTCTGACAATACCCTCCCCCCGTCTGCTTCAGTGCCACGCCCTGAAGTCAAACGTCGTCGCCTGCGCGTCTCGCTGATCTGGCTGGTGCCGATCGTTGCCGCGATCATTGGTGTATCCATGGCCTTGCATGACTGGATGAACATCGGCCCTAAAATCACCGTGAGCTTCCTGACCGCAGAAGGCCTTGAGGCCAACAAGACCCAGGTCAAATACAAGAACGTGATTATCGGCATGGTCACCGATATCACCCTCAGTGAAGACCGTACTCATGTACTGGCCAGCATCGACCTGAACACCAGCGCCGCGCCGTTCACGAGAATCGACAGCCAGTTCTGGGTGGTGCGACCACGCATCGGCGCACATGGCGTATCGGGCGTCGACACGTTGCTGTCAGGCGCTTTCATTGGTGCCGACGCGGGCAGCTCCGAAGAGACCAAAACCAGCTTTACCGGTCTGGAAACGCCGCCACCGGTCACTTTTGGTGAAAAAGGCAAGCGCTTCAAACTGCATACCGATGACCTGGGCTCTCTGGACATTGGCTCACCGATCTACTATCGACGCATTCAGGTCGGTCAGGTGGTTGGCTACGAGTTGTCCAAGGATGGTCGCGGGGTCGATATTCAGATCTTCATCAACGCACCAAATGATCAGTACATCACCACCGACACACGCTTCTGGAACGCCAGCGGGGTCGACATCACGGTTGGCGCGTCAGGGGTGAAGGTCAATACCCAGTCGCTGACCTCGATCATCTCCGGCGGCATTGCCTTCCGCGAGCCCAACTGGAGCCCGGACTCGAAACTCGCCGATGAGAACGCCGAGTTCAAGATATTCGATGATCAGGCCACCGCACTGGCACCTCCCGATGGGGAGCCACGCTACATCCGCATGCGCTTCAATCAGTCGCTTCGCGGGTTGACGGTCAACGCAGCGGTGGACTTCCTGGGCGTCAATATCGGCAAGGTGGTGTCGGTCGATCTGGATTACGACCCGGCGACCAAGACCTTCCCTGGTATCGTGGGCGCAGTGATTTACCCCAAGCGCCTGGGTGCGGCCGAGTCGAAACTGCAGGAACTCGGCGGCAAGGGCGATGAAGAAGAACAATCCGCCAGAGTGCTGGGAGCGTTTGTCGCCAATGGCCTTCGCGCTCAGGTGCGCAACGGCAACCTGTTGACCGGCCAGTTGTACATCGCCATGGAATTCGATCCAAAGGCACCGAAAGTGGCATTCAATGCCAAGGCCCGTCCGCTGGAAATCCCGACCGTACCGGGCAGCTTCGACAAGTTGCAGGAGCAATTGCAGGCGTTCGTCGAGAAGCTCAGCAAACTGCCGATCGACGACCTTGCGAAGAACCTGAATGGCAGCCTCAGCGAACTGCAGAAAACCCTCAAACAGGTGAACGGCAGCGTGCTGCCGCAGATGCGTGGCACCTTGCAGCAGGCTGAAAAAACGCTGGGCACCGCCAACGATTCATTCGCTGAAGATTCGCCTGCGCGTCAACAGCTGGGCCAGACGCTGGATGAAGTGCAGCGCACCGCTCGTTCGGTACGGGTATTGACCGACTTCCTCAGCCGCCATCCAGAATCGCTGATTCGCGGTCGCACGGGCGATGCAGCCCCACGCTCGTTCAACGCCCCGTCCTCTTCCCGAGCCATTGATCTGGAGCCAAAACAATGACCTTGCGCCTGAAACTGGCGGTACTTGCCGCAGCCCTGGGCCTGGGTGCCTGCACATCGACGCAGACCCACTATTACACCCTGATTGCGCCCATGGGCGCGGCCAGCAGCGTAGCGGCCAGACCCATGCCGTTCCAGTTCGAGATGCTGCCGGTACTGATGCCGGTTCAGGTTGACCAGCCGCCACTGGTGGTTCGCCAGGGCAACGGCAGCCTCGCGATTCTGGACACCGAACGCTGGGGCTCGCCGCTGGGCGACGAGTTTCATGATGCGCTGACCCCGCAACTTGAACGTCATTTCGGCAGTCGCGACATGGCTGGCCTGCCGAAAAACAGCGATCAGCCGGTGCTTTCGATCCGTACAGATGTACGCCGCTTCGAATCGATGCCTGGCAATTATGCGTTGATCGATGTGGTCTGGACGCTCGGGCTTCGCGATGCAGGCGCTACCGCCGGGAGCAAGCGCAAGAGCCTGACTTGCAGCAGCGTGATTCGTGAACAGGCCGGGGAAGGCATGGAAAGTCTCATTATCGCCCACCAGAAAGCCGTGTCCCGACTGGCTGACAAGATCGCCGCCACTGCCGCGAGCTGGACCGCACAGCCCGCCTCTCACTGCCTGTAAGCCTATCGGGAGGTCCATTAAAGACCTCCCGGTTTCAGGCAGCATCGCTGCAGAAAGCCTTGCAAAACCGCCGCTTAAAAGCGTTCAAGTCCGTACAAAAATGTATCACCCTGTTTAATTCCTACGTACACTCCGAGGTCTGTCTGGCACGTTAGTACCTGATCGACCCGAATGCTCGGTTTCCGGGTCTGTTGGAATGCCTTATCGGTCAATGCCAGTAACGCTTGTTAACCCTGATGTGTGGCAACAAGCCTTTGGCTTGCAGCGGACAGTCTATCGAGGACAAACGGATGACAGGGATCGGACCACGGCTGAAAAAGGAGCGCCTGCGCCTCAAACTTTCGCAAAGCGCACTGGGTGCGATAGGCGGCGTGGAGACCAACGCTCAGGGCAACTACGAAAATGGTATTCGCTCTCCCCGGGCAGACTACCTTTCAAGTATCTCGAATGCGGGCGTAGATGTAGCCTACGTGGTGACCGGCCTTGGCTCACCCGCCGTAGCGGCTCAGAACAGTCAGGCCTGCGCGCCGCTCAACCGTGTTGTTGCGCGTTTGCACGGCAACCTGCACGAAGTGACTCAGAACCTGTACCACGTGACCCGTTTGATTGAATCAAACGCAGGCGACAGCAACGTGGACAGCGATCAGTTGGAAAACATCAAGAACGACGCAGAAGCCATTACCGTCGCGACGGTCCGGCTGATCTACATGACCTCGAAATTGAAATGACCCAGAGCATGCAATGTGCCGCCACGGCGGCTCATTGCGCGGGAAACGCCTTGTCCCTGAGTTTCTCCATCACCAACGCTATGAATGCCGACACCGCAGGCGGCAGATGTTGCCGACTGGGATAAAGCACATGCAGACCATGACTGGTACGCTGGTACTGCGTCAGTACTTGGACCAGTCGCCCATCACGCAGATCCGAGCGGATAAGCGTCGCGGGCAACAGCGCAATACCGAGCCCCGCCAGGGTCGCTTTACGCAATGCCTGCGCGGTGTTGGCATTGAATCGGCTGGCAATCTGCACCTCATGCATCTTCGCGTCCGGCCCGAGCAAGCGCCAGACAGTGCTCCCGCCGGGATGCGCCGGGCTGACGCAGTAATGCCCGTGCAGGCTCGGCAGGGAATCAGGCATGCCGTGAGCAGCGATATAAGCCGGGCTGGCGACCATAGTGTCATGCCCCTCTTCGATCAGTTGTCGCCCTACGTAGCCCGAATCCTGCAAGGGGCCGCCGCGGAACGCGATGTCCAGCCGGTCAGCGATCAGGTCGGCGCGCTCATCGCTGAGCACGAACTCCACCTGAACCCGTGGGTATTTGGCAAGAAAATCAGCCACCCACTCCATCGAAAAGAAATCGAAAAAATCCGCCATCGCGGCGATGCGCAGTCGGCCGCCAGGCTCTTCACGGCCTGAAACAAGCTGCTCTGCGGCATCCATCAAACCATCGACAGCGCCCACACAGCGTTCGTGGAAGTCTTCTCCTGCCTGGGTAAGGACCAGCTTGCGTGTCGACCGCTGCAACAATCGAGTGCCCAGCTGTATTTCCAACTGCTGAACCCTGCGGCTGACCGTATTGGAAGGCATGCCCAGGTGCCTTGCCGCCTGCGCAAAGCTGCCGCTGCGCACGACCTGCACAAACAGAGCGACATCATTGAGATCAAGCGCCACGAGACTGATTCCTTCTATTTATGGATGAGTCCAAACCAACTATACCGGCTAATCAAGTAATCCACAGAGGCTTATTCTTTGTGCTCAGGCATCAAGGCCCAGAGGACAACGCTATGAACACCATCGTCAACATTCAGCCACGCGCCATCACCCATCGCACCAGCGGCAAAAGCCGAGGGCCTATTACTCGCCTGATGAGCCCGGGCGATCTGGGTCAGTTATTGAAGCCTTTCGTATTTCTTGATCAATTCGGCTTCAAACCCGAGCCGGGGAAAAAAGGTTTCGGCATGCACCCACACTCAGGGATTGCAACGCTGACCTATATGATCGAAGGCGAACTGGCCTACGAAGACACCACCGGTAAATCAGGCATATTGCCCAATGGCGGTGTGGAATGGATGAGCGCAGGCAATGGCGTGTGGCATGACGCCCAGCCGGTCAGCGATGCGCCGATTACAGGCTTCCAGCTATGGATAGCCCTGCCCGCAGCGCAAGAGAACGGCCCCGCAAACAGCGTTTATCTGGCGGCGTCCCAGGTAGCCCAGCAAGGCCCGGCAAAGGTGCTGCTGGGGCGTTACGGTGCAGCACAAAGCAGCATACCTGCACCACAGGGCATGAATTATCTGGCCGTAAAGCTGAAAGACGGCGAGCACTGGCGCTACACGCCGCCAGCAGGTCATAGCGTCGCCTGGCTGGCGATCAACACCGGACACCTCGATGCAGGTGGCCCGATCAGCGCTGGCGAACTGGCGATTTTCGAGGAATCGGATCGCCCTATCGACTTCGTCGCAAAAGGCGATACCCATTTCGTGCTGGGGTCGGCAGTCAAGCACCCGCATGATCTGGTCACCGGCTACTATTCGGTGCACACCAGTAAGGCCGCGCTCATTCAGGGCGAACTGGAGATAGAGCGAATCGGCGCATTGCTGCGCGAACAAGGCCGGCTCTGACTGCGCAGCACGGCAGTGCGCTACGCCACGCTATCAAGCTCGGCAAGCAGCTCAGGCGCGATGACCAGTTCACTGGCGTTAAGGTTTTCGCGCAAATGAGCCAGCGAGGACGTACCGGGGATCAGCAGAATATTCGCTGCGCGCTGCAGCAACCACGCCAGGGCGACACACAGTGGCGAAGCATTCAGGCGACCAGCCACTCGGGTCAGGGTTTGCGATTGCAGGGGTGAAAATCCGCCCATCGGGAAGAACGGTACATAGGCAATGCCCTGCTCGCCCAGCTCTGCAATCAGCGCTTCGTCAGTGCGGTGGGAAAGGTTGTAATGATTCTGTACGCAAACAATGTCAGCGATTTCCTGCGCCTGTCTGACTTGTCTTGCAGTGACGTTACTCACCCCAAGGTGCCGGATCAAACCCTGGCGCTGCAAGTCGGCCAGCACGGTCAAGGGTTCTTCGATGGATCCTTCTGCCGGCGAGTGCTGGTCTCCCCATGCCCGAAAGTTGACGACATCAAGTACATCGAGGCCGAGGTTGTTCAAATTGTCATGCACCGCCCCGGTCAATTGCGCCGGGCTGAACGCAGGATTCCATGAAGCATCCGGGCCACGTACCGCGCCAACCTTGGTGACGATCAGCAGGTCCTTTGCATAAGGATGCAGTGCCTCACGAATCAGCTTATTGGTGACATGCGGGCCGTAGAAGTCTGCCGTATCGATATGGTTAACCCCCTGCGCGAGGGCTTCACGCAATACCGCAACGGCTGCCTGGGGGTCCTTCGCAGGGCCGAACACGCCAGGCCCTGCCAGTTGCATCGCCCCATAGCCCATGCGATTGACGCGATGGCTGCCCAATAGAAATGTACCCGCCTTGCTTGCATGACTCATTGTGTGCCCCTTGATCCCAATGTGTGTACCTCACTATAGGCATTGAGCACTGCGCTGATAATCAGGTGTAATCGGCACAACCTGTACGGCTCACAGAACACTGAACAGGACATGATGGGGAAGGAAGAATGACTACCGATATTCAGGACCTGCTGGCATTCGTCGCAGTGGTCAATGCCGGAGGGTTTCGCGAGGCAGCGCGGACCAGCGGCAAATCCGCCTCCAGCCTGAGCGACGCCATACGCCGCATGGAGGCGCGGCTTGGGGTGAGGCTACTCAACCGCACCACCCGCAGCGTGGCCCCGACCGAGGCTGGCGCCAAACTGATGGAGCGCATCGTGCCCGCGCTTGGCGCGGTTGAGTCGGCCCTGGATGTGGTCAACGACTTTCGTGATCGCCCGTCAGGAACGCTGAGATTGAACGTCCCCGTCAGCGCCGCCAGGCTGGTGCTGCCGTCGATCATCACGCCATTCCTGCAAACCTACCCCGACATTCGCCTGGAGGTGGTCACCGAAGAAAGCTTTGTCGATATGCTCGCCGCCGGCTGTGATGCGGGCATCCGCTACGATGAGCGTCTGGAGCAGGACATGATTGCCGTCCCCATCGGCCCGAGGTTTCAGCGCTTTGCTACGGCCGCGTCACCCGCGTACCTGAACGCCAGAGGACGTCCTGTACACCCGAAAGACTTGCTGGAACACGCCTGCCTGCGAGGCAAATTCCCCAGCGGGGTAATACCGCTGTGGGAATACGAACGCGATGGTGAAACCGTCAAGGTCGACCCGGCAGGCCCGTTGACCGTAAGAATAGGCGGAGCCTTTGATCTGACGGTGCAGGCCGCCATCGACGGGCTGGGTGTTGTCCACCTGTTCGAGGACTGGTTACGGCCTCATCTGGACAGCGGCGCACTGGAACCGATACTTGAGCCCTGGTGGCAGCGCTTCACCGGGCCGTATCTGTACTATCCAGGACGCCGCTACCTGCCCTCGCCGCTCAGGGCCTTCATCGACTTTATCAATGCCCGCGACATCAGCCCATAGCCGCAATCGGGCCTACGCCATGACGCGCCGGTGCTGCCATGGCGAACAGCTCATCAACGCGTCTGGCCTCCTCCGCACTCGGCTTGATTGCAATGGCGCACGCGACAAAAATGCCCGCATTGAAGATCAGGCCGATGATGCCGCTGGTCAACGACCCCAGTGCCGGAATGTCATCGGGGTAGATGGTGGTCAGCACAATGGCGATCACAATGCCCACCAGCATGCCGGCAATCGCGCCTTGCTTGTTGCCACGACGGCTGAAGACCCCGAAGAACAGCGGCACGGCCAGCTGGATGATGCCCTGATAGGAAATCTGCGCCAGCAGTTGCAGGCGCGCGTAATCGAAGGTCAGGTACGCCAGCAGCGACGCCGCCGCGATGAAAACCACCATGCCCACCTTGGCGAGAACGGTCTTCTCGCGATCACTGCGCGGCTTGCTCCAGGTCGCCAGGTCATTGGCAAACTGTGTACCGCACACCTGAACGCAGCCGTCGACATGGCCGATGCTGGCCGCCAGGACAATCATGATTGCCAGCCCAAGCAACCACGGCCCGCCGATATCGAACAGTGACAGGAACCAGCCATGCTGCGGATGCGCGGCCACGTTGGGGTCCTGACTGATTGCCGCGGCGAACAGCATCAGAATGCCGTAGAAGCCACCCACCAGCATGATGGTCAGGAGTGTGCCCTTCTTCACCGAACGCACACCGCTGGCGGTATAGATACGCTGAAAGCTCATGGGCCAGCACATCGAGCCGATCACCCCGGTAAAGATCAGGCTGAACATGTACATCGGGCCATACGTGCTGCCTGCGCCGCCCGGAATCACCAGCATGCTGGCGGGCAGTTGCGACAGGTTGGCGAACGACGCCTGAGCACCGAACAGCAGGAAAATGCACAGCGCGGCACACAGCACGTAGGCAATCAGCCCCTGATACATGTCGGTCATGATCAGGCCGCGCATGCCCATGCTCACCGTCCAGTACTGCCGAATCAGGATCACCACCACCCCGACCAGCAGGCAAGTGGTCACGCCCCAACGGCAAAGCTGGCGAACTGAAAAAGCGTCGCGAGGGCCTGAATGCCCATCACCACCCAGGGAAATACCGAGATGATGCCAATGATCGAGGCAATGCGTTTGACCACCGGGCTATTGAAGCGCATGCCCAGCAGATCCGGCTGGGTGGTCAGGTTGAAACGCTTGCCCCAGGTCCAGGCACGATTGGCCATCAGGTACATGGCGGTCACGCCGAGCGTGGCGTAGACCATGCCGTAAAAGCCCAGCGCGCCACCGACAGACAAGGCAAAGAATGCGGTAAAGGTTGCACCCGGCCACCACGAGTTGGTGTAGCACATGGCGATGAACCAGGGGCCGTAGGAACGACCGCCCACCGCGTAGTCGGAAAAGCTCTCGCTCTTGCGATTGGTCCCGTACAACACGGCAATCATGCCCGCCAGGAACACGCCGATCAGGCCGAAGGTGATGTAAAGGTCCGAAACCGTAGTCGTGCTGATCATTGCCCGTCCCCCTCTTGTGGAATTTCACCCAGCAGAGACTCGACCACGTACAGCATCCACAGGCCCAGCCCCATGAGCACGGCGATCAGAATCCAGTAGAAGATCGGCAGTGGCACACCGAGCACCAGCGCGGTGCTGCCACTGACCTTGAGGTAGAACGGCGGAAACAGCGCCATCATCAACAGCGCGAAGAAGTACAGGGCAAACACCAGATTTTTCAGGCGGCCGGGATTTTCAGAAGACGGAACGTTACTCATGGAGTGCTCCTTGAATTTCAGGATCTGGCTATGGATAAGTGATCGGATAAAACTCAAGCAGGAAAAGGAACACGCGGTCACCCGCTACTTTTTTATTATTGGAGTGCTTGTTACAGGTATGCCTGGAGAGGACGGGTCATGCCTGTCGCAACCAGGTTTCCCATTGCGAATCATTGATGATGCTGCGCGCGCGCATGTGCTTCCAGGTGCCGTACTTGTAGAAGTCGAAGTCCAGTTGCGACACGGCGTGCTGGACCATTGCCCAGGTTGACCATTTGATATCTGCCAACGCCTTGTTCAGCTTGATCCGCGCTACGGTTTGCGCGCTGACCTGACCGAAGTAGTCCTCGATGAGCGCCAGCTCCATCTCGTCACTGAAAAACATCTCGCCGAACCACAGCGCCAGTTCGTAATGGCGATCGTTATTGGAGGCGTACTCGAAATCCACCAGGCGAATCTGACGCTCCGCGTTGAGCATGAAGTTGCCTGCCAGCGTGTCATTCATGCACGGTGCCAGATCAATTCCGGAAGCTTGCAGCGCAGCTTTTGCGCGCTGATATTGCAGGCACAACCAGTCGTCATCCTGAGGCTTGATGCCCTTGAGCTCGGCCACCTGGCTCTGGTGCTCGGCAATCATGTCGAACACGGTCTTGGTCTGTTTCAGCAACGGCTGATCGTTGAACGCCTTGAGCCCGTGCAGAGCGCCGTGGCGTATGTCGCGCTGCAGGAAGTCATGATTGGACGATGCCCGCCAGCCCTCCATGAACTCGAACACTTCGACACCGAACGCTTCGAGGAACGCAAACACCGGCGCGCCGTAGCCGGTTTGCGCCGCTTTCACACTGGCCTCGTGGGCCGTGTGGCGGTCGATGAACATCTCTGTGCCGGCGCCCGGCACCTTGAAGAAGTACGCCGTGTCGGCTCCCTCGACCTCGACCCGCCAATTGGTGTTTGAGATGCCGCCGCTGACCGGCTCGTAGCCGACGCGCCGCCCCTGCCAACTGTCGATACTGCGCACCGCAGCTTCAAGTTGTCGTTCCTGGGTACTGACAGACTGCCCTAACGTTTTCATGCTCTACCCTCCTGAACCTGACGCATCCAGCCTTCCAGGCGCGGGTCCTGAACACACTGCCGACAACGCAGCAACGTCCATTGCCCGACCTTGGAAAACTCCAGTGGCCGCACGGACGTCGTACCCGCCCAAAGCCCCCACAATGTCCAGTACCAGTCGTTGATCAGCGCATACAAGCGGCAGACGGCATAGTCGACTTCCAGACACTGCCCCGCCCATGCGCTGATCCCTTCGCGCCACTGGCTTTCAAACGAATAAAGCTCATTGAGGGTAATCGCAACGTCGTACCACGGGTCCATGCAGCCGCCGTAGTCGAAATCCACCAGGCGCAACCGGCCATCGCGTGACACCATGACATTGCTGGCCACGCCGTCACCGTGCAGCGGCACCGCCTGCACAGAGCGGGTCTCCAATGCCTGCCAGACCATGTCAACGCAGCGGTCAATCCATTGGTGCTCTGCCGGCAGTGCAACGTTGTCACGTTCGCAGAGCGTGCGAAGGCGCTCGATATCCATCATCGGCGAGCGCACAACATCAGGCACAGGCCCGGCATGCACCAGCCGCTTGAGCGCCCACAGCGCCTGAAGACGGCCCGGCGCGAGCAGGTCATCAAGCCGGGCAGCACGCCAGTCCAGACCCAGGTCCTCGAAAATCAGCACACTGCAGGCCGCGTCTGCGCCAAGCAAGCGCGGTGCCGCGCCGCTGCGGCCTGCGCATTCACTGGCCTGCGCCGCCTGTTCGAAATCAATCAGTTGCGCCATGTCGGCATGCAGCACCTTGGCGTAAACAGCGCCCTGTGCAGCGACCACTCGAAACCCCGTCCACTCGGTCGACAGCCTGGAAGGCGATGCCACACCCTGCGTAACGACCTCAGTGGGCGCGTTCGCATCCAGCCCGCAGCTTGCCAATGCACCGCGCAGGCGTGTGGTCAGGTCGTCGGCATATGACATGGTCAGTCCTCAACGAAACGAAGCGGATGAGGTGCAAGCCCGATACAACAGCCCGGTCAGCATGCGCAAACCGTTGCGCATGTCCTGATCGCTGGTGTATTCGGCCTCGTTATGGGAAACGCCATTGCTGCTGGGGATGAACAGCAGGCACACCGGGTAATGGCGGTTGATGCTGATTGCGTCATGGCCAGCGACCGTCATGCTGTCGGCGGTCGACAGGCCCAGTTCGCCGCCTACTGCGTGCGCCAGCTCCGCAAAAACGTCATGCAGCCTGGCGGGCGGGCGCAGTACGCTGCTTTCCACCTCAAACTCCGTCATGGTCCTGTCGGCGATGGTGTGCAGCGTTGCGTCCAGTCGTTCACCTGCCGCGCTCAGCAGACCGACATCGCGGGAGCGGTACTCGATAAGCAGGGAGACCCGGGAAGGCACGACATTGGGTGAATTGGGATACACCTCGATACGCCCTACCGAGCTGTGCATCTGCAAGCCATGTTGCCCGGCCTCGTCGCGCACCGCCGTGATGGTGTGTGCGGCAGCCAGCAACGCGTCACGGCGGGCGGCCATGGGCGTAGGGCCGGTATGATTCTGCTCGCCATCGAAGCGCACCCGGCGTTTCAACGCGGCCCAGGTTTCCCGGACTACGCCGATTGCCGTCTGGCTGCTCTCCAGACCAGTGCCTTGCTCGACATGAATTTCGACGTACCCGGCAATGTTCAAATCAACCTGATCATTACCCAGATAACCTATCGCCTGCAGCGCATCCTTCAAACGGATGCCATCGCCATCACGGCTTTCCCAGGCATTTTCCAGGGCCAGTGCCCCGGTAAATACACCACTGCCGATCAGGCTCGGCTGAAAGCGGGCGCCCTCCTCGTTGGTCCAGTTGACGACGGCCAGATTGCAGGCAGGTATTTCACCGCGTTCACGCAGTTGTCTCGCCAGACTGGACACCGCCACGGCACCGGCAAGCACGCCGTATACACCGTCGAAACGACCCGCGCTCGGCTGGCTGTCCAGATGTGAACCGCACAGCAGATAAGGTGCCTGGGGATCAAACGTCATGAGGCCGAACAGGTTGCCGATCGAATCGACACGCACTTCAAAGCCGTGCTCTTTCAGCCAGTCCCGAAACAGGTCGCGTACCCGACCGTCTTCAGCCGATGCTGCCAGCCGGTGCAAGCCACCCGCAGGTGTTGCACCAATGGCCGAGCTTTGCCGAAACAGTGCTTCGAATGCCGCCAGATCAATTGCACCTGGCTCGATCAGTTCAGGGATAGAGGGTGTCGACATGATCTTTCTCCAGGCGTGTCACAAACTCGTCGGATAACGCGCGATTGGTGACCAGGGTGGTGATCGCGGCGAACGGAAGAGTATTGATAAAGGTGCGATGACCGAACTTGCCATCATCAGCCAGCACAACACTGCGCGTGCAGTGCCTGACCAGCGTTCTGCGCAACATGGCTTCCGGCTCCTGGTAATCCATCAGCCCCAGGTCCAGATCAATGCCGCCGATCCCCATGAAGGCGATGTCGTAATGGAACTGTCGGGCGAACTCCAGCGTATGCGGCCCGATCAAGGCGTTGTCGGTACGCCGCACATCGCCGGGCGCAACCAGCACCTGATTGTCGCTCTGGTGCGATATCAACTGAGCGATGTCCAGCGAGTTGGTGATGATCTTCAGCTGGCTGAACCGCGTCAGTTGCTGGGCCAGCGCCAGCGTCGAAGTACCGGTGTCGAGGAAGATCGCCATGCCTTCGCTGACCAGTTGCGCAGCGCGGGCAGCAATACCCGCCTTGGCGCGGGGCTTGAGCCTGCTGCGCTCCTGCAAAGGCAGTTCTTCGCTGGATCTGGGCAGAATCGCGCCACCGTGAATTCGCCTTAATCGGCCCTCTTCTTCCAGATACTTGAAGTCACGGCGGATGGTCTCTTCGGACACGAACAGCAATTGTGCAAGGTCCGACGCCTTGACACGCTGCTGTTGGGCGAGCAGGCGCATGATTTCGTCCAGGCGCGGCTGATTGAGCATGGGGGTGGCATTCCGTTGCAAAGTAAGAACTCCAGTGTCCGGGCCCGTTGGCCGTTGATCCGCAAGCAAGAGGGACATGGCTACTGCCCCAAAATCGGTGGCAAGTGTTGATCCCATGGCGCGATGGCTTCCACAGCGGCACAGAACTGCAGCACCTGAGCGTCGGCAAAGCGTGGCCCGACCACTTGCAGACCAATGGGCAGCCCGCCGGAACTCCACCCGCAGGGCAGGTTGGCCGCCGGGTTGCCGGTAATGTTGAAAGGGTAAGTAAATGGCGTCCAGCGCGCCCACGGCACAGCGCCGTCCTGCCCGGCATAACCGGCCGGTGCCACGTCGTCGGCAGTAAACGGCAGAATCGGCAACGTGGGCATGATCAGCAGATCGTAATCTTCAAACAGCGCATGGACCTGATTGGCAAACGCAGCGCGCTGTTGAAGTGCCTGCAAGTAATCACTCAGGCTGTACTGGGCAGAACGCCTGATCAGATCGGCAAAGCCAGGGTCAAGCTGATCCAGTTGCTGCGCAAGCGCCTTGCCATAGGCGATACCGCGTCCGGCGACCCACAGGGTTTCGAACGTCGCCAGCGGGTCCTGCCAGGCTGGTTTGAGCGTACTGACCGTGACGGGCAGCGACCTGGCGATATTGCCCACAGCAGCTTCAACCGCTGCGGCGATTTGCGGATCGACCGGTGTGTCAAACAGCGTCGGGCAGAAGCCGATACGCAACGGGTTCAGCGGTTGGTCACACCGTGCCAGAAAGGACTCGTCAGGGGCTGGCAGCGCCTGGTGATCCAGCGGATCCGGCCCCGACAGGATATCGAACAGCAACGCGCTATCACGCACGGTTCGGGTAATCGGCCCGGCATGACTGAGCATTTCGGTGGCCGACCAGGGCCAGGTCGGAATGCGTCCCAGGGTGCCTTTGAGGGCGAACGCGCCACAGAACGAGCCAGGTATGCGCACCGAGCCGCCACCATCGGAGCCCAGTGCGGCCGGCACCATGCGCGCGGCCACCGCAATCGCCGAGCCGGAACTTGAGCCACCACTGGTCAGTGTCGGGTCCCACGGGTTACGTCCGTTGCCGAACACCCGCGACGTACTCGCGCCGGTCCAGCCGAACTCGGTCGTCGCTGTCTTGCCCAGAATGATCGCACCGGCATTCTTGAGGCGGCGAATGATCGGTGCATCCTGTACCGGCACCGAGTCCAGAGCAGTCAACGAGCCACGCGTGGTGCGCAGTCCCGCTGTGGAAAAGAGATCCTTGATGCCAAAGGGTATGCCGTGCAGCGGACCTCGTACCTGACCACGCTGCAGTTCGGCAGTCATCGTCCAGGCCTGTTCAAGCGCGACATCGGCGTATACATCACCAAACGCATTGAGTGTGGAATTGTGGGTTTCAATCGTTGCCAGACATAACTCGGTCAAGCGTATCGGCGTCATGCAGCCTTTGCGGACAAGCGCGGCAGCTTCAATCACGGCAGGCATGGACGATGGCTGTGGCTCAATCAATGTAGATACCTCTTTTTCATCAGTGAGATACTTCTGCGCGATGCCCAATGCCGACGACTGTCGGCGCATTACATTCAGCAGGGGCTGGCGCGTCAAGTGGGTTTTGTTGGATATATTGAATTTGTGGTTTTAAATTTTGTAACAGCACCGTCACGGTGCCAAAAAAAGCTCAAAACCCTGCGTCGCCCAATTGCGGTGCGCAGTTAAAACGGCGGGAAGAGGCAGGAGGAAGAAAGAAGGAGGCGATGGGCAAGCAGATAGAACGGCGCCTGTCCGTGGCGCAGTCCTGTCATTGAAACCGGTATTTCAAGTCAGCGATCAAACCGCCAGATCGTGAGCATGGAACTCGGTTACACCGACCAGCTGGATTTCAAAGTCAGCATGCAAATCACCATTGACGTTGCCGGACAGCACGTGGTCGGCGAACCGCAGCTGGCCCGCGCCGGTGAACTCGCCGCTGCCAATGAAGCTGAAAGCATCAAGGGCTTTGGTGTCCACGTTGGCATCCATCTTCAGGAAGCTCAGCTTGTCGCCCTGCTGGCTGTTGAAGTCGGTAATCACGTCGCTGGCCTGGCCTTTGCCCATTTCTGCAAGGTCATTGAACACAAAACGGTCAGCGCCGCTGCCGCCGGTCATGATGTCTGCGCCCAGACCGCCAACCAGCTTGTCATTGCCCGCGCCGCCGAACAGCACATTGTTCGCATCGTTACCGGTCAGGGTATTGTTGCGATCATTGCCCAGCAACGTGAACTCGCCCTCACCTTTGAGGTGGACGTTTTCAAAGTTGGCCAGTGGGCCGGCATTCAGGTCGATCACTGTGGCAACCGGCGATGTATTGTCATAGGTGATCTTGAGTGTATCGATGCCCTCATTGGCCTTCTCTTGCACCAAAGCGAGCTCACCAGCCTGATCAATAACGTAGGTGTCGTTACCCAGACCGCCAATCATGGTGTCCAGACCGCCACGACCATCAAGCACGTTATCCAGGCTGTTGCCGATCAGCGTGTCATTGAAAGCAGAGCCAATGGCGTTTTCAATGTGCGCACCGTAGGCAATCGCCAGCCCTGAGTTCATCAGCGTCGGGGCATCAGGGTTCTGGTTGTAATCGAGGAACGCCTTGCCGATGGTGCTGAACTCACCCTCGTTGAGGTTGATCTTCACAAACGATGCCTGATTGCTGGCATCGATCGTATCCTTGCCACCAGCGTCCCAAATCGTCTCGAACACCGACTGATCGGGTGCCCATTTGTAGACGTCATTACCGCTGTGATAGCTGGTGTTGGCACCGTATATAAACTGCATGGCCGCCACATCGAGCAACATCGGCGTGGTGGGTTTGAAACTGTAGTTGTTGGTGTAGCTCATGATGGTGTAACGGGCATCTTCGAACTTGGCATCGAGCAAAACATCGTTGTATTGCGAGGCTTCAAACGAATGCTTCAAACCCAATGCATGACCCGTTTCATGCATGAACGTCAGGTAATCATCCGTGCCTTTGGCAGGATCAGCCGCATTGACTTTCGGACCGATCCAGACATCACCGGACCGGCCCAGTGTGCCTGGCGCGTAAGCCTGGCCATACTCAGTACTTTGCAGACTCTTGAAGCCGCCAAAACGAATGTCTCCGACATTGTCCGGGGTGTCCTGAACCTCGGTAAATTTGATGTCTGCCACTGCACTCCATGCACCCAACGCACTTCTTGCCGCCGCTGCCTGGGCATCGGTCAGTGAATAGGCATCGCTGGGCTCCTGAGAGCGACTGTAGTCAGTGGCATAGACGGAGTTGGCAGTATGAAAGCTGTAAGTGAGATGAGTACCGGTTGAATCGCCTAACCAGAACGGCCCCCACAACAGGCTGGTGACTCTGTCGTCGGGAGACCCTTCGGGCAAAAGTTCGGCAGGACTTGAATCATTTGGGCCGGGCATCAGCAATGCTCCTGAAGAATACACACGTTAGTGATTAACCAACGATCTTTGCCCACGCAAAAATCGCCAGGCAGCTTATTACATAACAGGCACACTATGGGCACAATACGTTACAAGCAAACTACTTACGGATGCCGGACACGCATTGCCAACATCCGCAGACTTCTTATTACGAATATACTTTTATAGTTATTATACGCCTCCTACTAATAACGCTACATGAAACCTTCTTTAAACCCACGATTCCAACTGACCGGGTTCATTGCCCAAGCCGCCAATGAGCATTCACGGCAAAACGCGAGAACCCGATCAAGGCCGGCAACGAAGAGGGTGCAGTTGAGCTATCGTGTAACGGCTGTCGACGCGCTGGACGGTTCAGCGTTCGCGACAGGTAAAGAACCGAAGCCTGACGCATCCGGCCGGATCGCGCGCATTTATACGCTGGGTACCTTGCTGCCCCGTATAAATCATAGGCATCATAAGACCTTATCTCATCTGATCGCGGTGCGCCCATGACCCACCACCCTGCGCCACTTCCTGCCAACGAAGAAGAACGAGTCCTGTCTCTTGAGCATCTCAGGATACTGGACAGCGCTCCCGAGCAGGACTTCGACGACATTGTGCTGCTCGCTACCACGCTGTGCGACGCGCCCATCGCTCTGGTCTCGCTGGTTGACCGGGAACGCCAGTGGTTCAAGGCCTGCATCGGCCTGGACGTCAAGGAAACCCATCGCGATCTGGCCTTCTGCGCACATGCAATCCTGCAACCTTCCGATGTGCTGGTCGTAGAAGATGCCACCACCGACCCTCGCTTCAAAGAGAGCCCCCTGGTGCTGGGCCCTCCTTATATCCGGTTTTATGCAGGCGCACCGATTCGCACCGATACGGGCCATGCGCTCGGCACTGTATGTATAATCGATATCTGGCCGCGTGTTCTGACCGAACAACAACGTCTGGCCCTGCTGGCACTGGCCCGCCAGACCGCAGCCTTGATGCAATATCGCCTGCTTACCCAGCAGCGCGACCACCATGCCGCAGAATTGGCTTTGGGGCTCGAAAGCGCGCAGAGTCAAAGCCTGGCCGTGGAACGCAACCTGCGCCAGTCACAGCGGGTGTCGTCACTGGGAATGCTCACAGCGAGTATCGCCCACGACTTCAACAACCTGCTCCAGGCGCTGAGCGCCAGCCTGCAACTTGTCCGCATGCGCTCACGCCGCCCGACCGATGTCGAGACGCTCAGTGACACCGGCCTGCGGGCTGTGGATCATGGTCGACAACTGGTCACCCGTTTACTCGACAGCGTTCGTCAGGACGGCCCCGAACTGATCTGCATCGATGTCAGCGAAAGGATCGATGCCGCCCGTGATCTGCTATTGCGCTCGGCAGGCGACAATCTGGAACTGTCATTCGACCTTAGCGCACAGGGCTGGGGCGTCCTGTGCGCCGAAGCGCAGTTGCACGCCGCCGTATTGAACCTCCTGGCCAATGCCCGTGATGCAATGTCAGGGTCTGGCAAGGTACATATCGCCACTCGACTGGAGTCAGTCAAGGAAGATCCACGATTGCCGGAAGGCGATTATTTGGTACTCAGCGTGGCCGACAATGGCCCTGGCATGGCCGCCGATCTCAAGGAACAGATATTCGAACCCTTCTTCACCACCAGACGCTCCGAACCGGGTGCCGGCCTGGGCCTTGTTCAGGTGCAGGAGTTTGCGGTGAACGCAGGCGGAGGCGCACGCGTCGAAACAGCACCTGAAAACGGGACAACCGTGCATCTCTATCTGAGAATACTGGGGCCGATCAATTTAACGAACTAAGTGTTCAACTACTTCACGAGCGCCGCACGCAGCCTTGTTATTCACTAAATGAATAACGGGCTGCGGAAGACGCATTCAGCGCATGAATTACACCACCATCACGGCAACAATAGCTATGTACTTATTGCGCGTTAGATGCGTGTAGAAAATAAAAGGCATTGGTTCTCTTTTACAAAAAAATACACACGCAACACTGCCGCTTTCCGATTCAGGACTATATTCAATCGACAGCAAACATTCTGTTTGCGCTACTGCCTTGGCAACAGGATGTTTGCTGTGGGACACGCAGTTGCAATGACTGCAAGTTGTACACACATTAATCAAGGAATAGATTATATGTTGAAGCCTCATGGTTTTACGCCACTCGCATTGACGGGCGGCATTCTTGTATCGCTATTGTCTGTCAGCCTGTCTGCCCACGCCGATATCGCCACCGATGTTGCCACTACCGGCTGGGCGACGCAGAACGGTGGCACCAAGGGTGGTTCAAGGGCAGCAGCGAATAACATTTATACGGTGAAAAACGCCGCCGAGCTGAAAGCCGCGCTGGCTGCGTCGGCAGGCAGCAACGGCCGGATTATCAAGGTGACGGGGGTTATTGATGTCAGCGAGGGCAAGCCGTACACCAAAACCTCTGACATGAAGCAGCGCGCCCGCCTGGACATCCCCGGCAAAACCACGATTGTCGGCACCTCCAGCAGTGCCGAGATAAGGGAAGGGTTTTTCTACGCCAAGGAAAACGACGTCATCATTCGCAACCTGACCATTGAAAACCCCTGGGACCCGGAACCGGTCTGGGACCCGGAAGATGGCAGCGCCGGTAACTGGAACTCGGAGTACGACGGTCTGACGGTCGAAGGTGCCAGTAATGTATGGATCGATCATGTGACGTTTACCGACGGCCGTCGTACCGATGATCAGAACGGCACGGCCAATGGCCGTCCAAAACAACACCATGATGGCGCACTGGACGTCAAGAACGGCGCCAACTATGTCACCATCTCGTATTCCGTATTCCGGAATCACGAAAAGAATAACCTGATCGGTTCAAGTGACAGTAAAACAACCGATGACGGCAAACTGAAGGTGACCATTCATAACTCGTTGTTCGAGAACATTTCCTCTCGCGGGCCGCGCGTGCGATTTGGTCAGGTTCATCTTTACAACAACTACCACACTGGAAGTACCAGCCATAAGGTCTACCCGTTTGTGTATGCCCAGGGCGTCGGAAAAGGTTCGAAAATCTTCTCTGAGCGCAATGTGCTCGATATCAGCGGCATCAGTGGTTGCAGCAAGGTTGCGGCCGACTATGGCGGCAGTGTCTACCGTGATAGCGGGTCGCTGGTAAACGGCAGTGTCATCAGCTGTTCCTGGAGCACCAGCATTGGCTGGACCCCTCCGTACAGCTACACCCCTCTGGCGGCTGACAAGGTTGCGGCCGATGTCAAGGCCAAGGCCGGCGCTGGCAAAATCTGATACGCCGGTTGTACAGGACGATAAAAGACCCTCTCGATGAGGGTCTTTTATTGAGCAGGTTATCGCCGGGCGATGAAACTGCTTTCGTCAGGATCGAGCCCCTCAGTTGACCAGTTGATTGATCTCGATGATCGGCAACATCACAGCCATCACGATCACCAGCACTACGCCGCCCATAATCACGATCATCAAAGGTTCGAGCAGCGCAGTCATGCCCAGGGCGCGGCGCTCGATATCGCGGGAAAGGGTCTGCGCAGCACGATCAAGCATCGGCGGCAAAGCCCCGGTTTTTTCGCCGCTGGCAATCAGGTGAATCAGCAGCGGCGGAAAGACCTTTTCCATCCGCAGCGCCACCGCCAGGTTGACGCCTTCACGGACCCTGGACGTGGCTTCGTTCACCGCCAGACTGAGGCGATCGTTGGACAAGGTCTGACGCGCTGCGTCCAGCGCCCGCAGCAAGGGCACACCGGCAGCACCGAGAATCGCCAGGGTCGATGCAAAGCGTGCGGTGTTCAGCCCCAGCACGAATCGACCGATCAAGGGCAAGCGCAGGATCTGGCTGTGCCATCTCAGGCGCGTAGCCGGGTTGCGCAGGCAGATTCGCCAGCCCCACAACGCCGCCAGCAATACGCCCAGACACACCAGACCCCAGGCACGGATGAAATCACTGGCGGCCAGCATGGCCAGTGTCAAACCGGGCAGGTCCTGACGCGCCTGAGAAAACGCACTGACTATCTGGGGCACTACGTAGCTCAGCAGAAAAATCACGATGGCAATCGAGACCAGCCCCACTACGCCGGGGTAGATGAACGCCGTGAGAATCTTGCCTCTCAGGCCGTTGCGCTCTTCTATGTAATCGGCCAGTCGCTCCATGACCCGGGCCAGGTCGCCGGACTCCTCCCCCGCCCCGATCAAGGCCCGGTAAATGTCCGGAAAGTCTCTGGGGCGGGCGGCCAGCGCTTCGGCCAGACGCATGCCACTGCGAACATCGGTGCGTATCGCGCTCAGGGTCTGAATAATGTGTTGGCGTTCGGCCTGCTCGACCGTGGCCCCCAATGCTTCATCCAGCGGCAGCCCGGCACTCAGCAGGCTTGCCAGTTGTCGGGTCACCGAAGCAAGGTCAGCGTCCGAGAGGCGCATACTGAAGAGCCCCCCTGCCCCATGACTGCTGGCCTGGCTGTCGATCTTTACCTGCAATGCAGTCAGCCCCCGCTGGCGCAGATCAGCCATCACAGCGTCCTGACTGTCAGCGTCCAGATGGCCGGATTCGATCCTGCCCTGCGCATCGGCAGCTTCATAGTGATAGCGGCTCATCAAGCGTCCCGTGTCACACGAATGATTTCTTCCGGAGCGGTGGTGCCATCGCGAACCCAGCGCTGGCCATCCTCGCGCATGCTGACCATGCCGGCATTGCGCGCCGCAGCCCTCAGTGCCTGCATGTCGGCACCTCGATGGATCAGACTGCGCACCTCATCATCAATGCAGAACAGCTCGTGAATGCCGGTGCGGCCGCTATAACCGGTACCACTACAGCGCTCACACCCCTGCGGGCGCCAGCAGCCTGACGCAGTCGGGTCGGGTTGTCTGCACTGCGGGCACAAACGGCGTACCAGGCGCTGCGCCAGTACGCCAAGCAGAGAAGACGCGAGGAGAAAGGGTTCGACGCCCATGTCGACAAGCCGGTTGATCGCCGATACCGAGTCATTGGTGTGCAGGGTGGCAAGCACCAGATGTCCGGTCAGTGAAGCCTGCACCGCGATCTGGGCGGTTTCCAGATCACGGATTTCACCGATCATGATGATGTCCGGGTCCTGACGCAGAATGGCGCGCAATGCCAGGGCGAAAGTCATGTCGATTTTGCTGTTGACCTGAATCTGACTGATACCCGGCAGGTCGTATTCCACCGGGTCCTCCACGGTCAGGATATTGCTGGTGCTGGCATCCAGCCTTGCCAACGCGGCATAAAGACTGGTGGTCTTGCCACTGCCGGTGGGCCCTGTGACCAGCACAATGCCATGGGGCTGGCGTATCAGGTTGTCGAGTCTGGCCAGCACATCAGGGGCCATGCCCAGGGTTTCGAGGCGCAGACGACCGGCCTGCTTGTCGAGCAGGCGCATTACCACCCTTTCACCGTGGCCGGTAGGCACGGTCGAGACGCGAATGTCGATGGGCCGGCCGGCCACCCGCAAGGCGATTCGACCATCCTGAGGCAAGCGCTTTTCGGCGATATCCAGCTGGGCCATGATCTTGATCCGTGACACCAGCGAGCCATGCAACGCCTTGCGCGGCGATACCACATCACGCAGGCTGCCATCGACCCGATAGCGCACCACCGAATGGCTTTCATAGGGTTCGATATGAATATCGCTGGCCTCGTCGCGAGCTGCCTGGGTCAATAATGCATTGATCATGCGGATCACCGGGGCACCGTCCTGCGCATCCAGCAGGTCGGTGATTTCCGGGATATCCTGCATCAGCCGATTCAGGTCAGCTTCGTTTTCTGCAGCGCCCACTACCGCCGCCGCGCTGCCGGTGTCGGCGTAGGCTGCGGCCAGAAGCCCCTCCAGTTGATGCGTGCCGACCTGTTCCAGACGCGCCGGACCGAACTGCCGCCGGGCCTCATTGATTGCCCAGCCTGGAGTAGCGTCGCAAACGATCAGCAGCGCCCCCTCGTCAGTCTCACGCAAGAGAATGCGTTGCGCCCTGGCCCAGGCATAAGGCAACGCACTCATGGCACAGGCACTGCGCGAATGACCGCCCGCGGCATCTGACCGGCAGCAGGCTGCAGGTCAGGAATCGCCTTTGCCGCAGAGGGCAACTGCGGCGCCTGCATGTCCGGCAGCATCCAGTTACGCTCGGGACGCAAATTACCCTGTGCGCGGCGCATGAATTCGTAACGGTTCAGCGTGATGTTGCGCCCTGTGCCGCTGTCACGAATGATGTAGGGACGCAGGAAGACCATCAGATTGGTTTTTCTGGTCGAACGCGCTTCGTTTCGAAACAGTACGCCGAGAAGCGGAATCCTCGACAGCCAGGGCACCGCTTCATCGCTCTGGTTGTACCCGTCCTGAAGCAGGCCGCCCAGCACCATGATCTGCCCGTCGTCCAGCAGGATGCTGGTATCGATGGCGCGCTTGTTGGTGACGGTGCCTGACGCCAGCGAGGCGCGCTGATCGACGTTGCTGACTTCCTGATAGATGTCCAGCTTGACCGTACCGCCTTCGGAAATCTGCGGCCTGACATTCAGTTTCAAGCCGACTTCTTCCCGCTGAACCGTCTGGAACGGATTGTTGCTGGTGCCGCCACCGCCCGTTACATAACTGCCGGTGACAAACGGGATGGTCTGGCCGACGAAGATACTGGCCGCCTCGTTGTCCAGCGTCAGCAGGTTGGGCGTGGACAGCACATTGCTGCCACCCTTGCTCTTCAGAGCGCGCGCGAGCACCTTCAGATCCAGCACCTCGCCAATGCCCGGAATGGTCACCGCGCCCCTCACCACGCCGACATTCAAGCCAGGGGGAAGTACGTCGATGCTGGTGCTGCCACTGGTATTCAAACCGCTGCCGCCAAGGTTCACTCCGCCAAAGCCGCCGCTACCATTCAGGTTGCCGGTTTGCCACTGCACGCCGAACTGGTTCGCATCGTCCTCGCTGACCTCGACAATCAGGCTTTCGATCACCACCTGAGCACGGCGCTGATCCAGTTGATCGATGACTTCACGCAAGTTGCGATACAGCGGCTCCGGAGCGGAAATCAACAGGGTGTTGGTGGTCGAATCAGCCTGGATGGTCACCCCGGCTGCACTGAACGCGGTGTTCTGTTCGGCTTGCTGACTACCGGCTGTGGCAACCGAAGGCGACGCGCTACTCTGGCCATAACCGCTTCCGGCTACAGTCCCGGAGACAGGGCCTGCGCTGCTGTTGCCTTGCACGTCGTTCTTGTTACCGGTGCTGCCCATGCCGCTGAGCATCGTCCGGGTGGTATCGCTGGCACCGCTGTCACTTTCACCGGTCAGCAAGCCCCGCAAGGCCTGAGCCAGCTTTCCCGCCTGGGCATTGCGCAGGTACACAACATGCAGATTGCTCGGGTTGCTCTGGGCGTTGTCCAGCTTGTAGATCAGATTGCGCGCCAGCTCGGTACGCTCCGGGCTGCCGGCGCGGATAATGATGGCGTTGGAGCGGGGGTCGCCAATCACGCTGATCTTCTGGGTCGCGTCGCCGCCCTGAGTATCCAGCAATTCGCTGACCATGCTGGCGATATCTACCGCGATACCGTTGTGCACGGTCACCACGTCGGTATCGATGGCACTGGGCGTGTCGATACCGTCGATGATCTGCGCCACTCGCGTCAGGTTATCGGCATAGTCGGTGACGACGATGGTGTTATTGCCGGGGTAGGCGTTGATCGGGTTGTTCGGCGAAACGATAGGCCGCAGCACCGGAATCAGATTGACCGCATTTTCGTACTGCAAACGAAACGTACGGGTCAGCATGCCGTTCCCGGAAGGTTTGTCGGCACTGTAGACAGGACCGCCAAGCAGTCTGGCATCGGCTTCAGGCACGACGTGAGCCACACCGCCGACATCCACCACACTGAAACCCTGCATGCGCAGCGCGGCCAAGAGCATTTCATAAGCCTGAGAGGCCGGCACCGGCCCTTCGCTGACCAGCGTCAGCGTGCCCGTGACTTTTGGGTCCAGCAAAAACTGCTGACCTGTGGAGCGTGACAACGCCCGCACGACCGATTGAATATCGGCTTCGACAAAATTCAATTGTATGGGCTGGTCACCCAGCGCGCCGTGCGCAGCCACTGTCTTGTGGGCTGGCGTATGGCCGCGTGCGGTGTTCGACAACGTGTGTTTCTGTCCCGGCGCGACGCCCGGTTGCGCGCGCTGGCGATCATGTGCGTCGCTGGCGGGCAAGGTTCTGGCCAACGGTTGACCCAGCTCGCTCTCTAACAGCTCAGGCGGCGCAGGCGATGTGGTGCTGCACGCGCTCAGCGCCAGCAGGAAAAACGGTGCGACGCTGCGACAGGGCAACGTGTAGGTAAAGGCATTCCACTTCATTAAGCTTCCTTTGCGCTCGGCGCCTGATCCATGCGAACAACCCCGGACAGATGACCTGTCAGGTCCTGAGCGTCTTCGCCTGCACGTTGCAGGCTGGCGTCCTTGATGTGTAACGAAAACAATTGCGGCTGCTCCAGCAGCCAACCGATCACTGCGTCAGCTGGCGCGTGATCGAAAGCCAGTTGCCAACTGCGCTCAGCCCCTTCACCGTCATGCTCAAGCTGGCAATACGACCACAACCCGAAGGCTTCAAGGCTGCGCTGCAAGGCTGGCTGCAGATCCTGCGGGCCTGTTCGGCGCTGCGGCACGCTCACCTGCTTGAGCAATGTTTCGAGCGTCTCGGCCTGGGCGCTCAACACAGGGGTTTGCGCCTGCCAATACGTGATTTTCTTCAGTGCAGGCTGAACCATCAGTAGCCACGTCACCAGGCAGCACAACACCAGCGCGCCTATCGACAGGAGACGCGTCTCCCTGATCGACAGACCGGCCCTGACAACACGCACACGCCCACTCAGTCGCCGCCAGCGGTCGGCGTATGGCTGCCACACTCGGCTATTCAACGTCGCTCTCCAGCGTAGCGCCGGGCGCATCGGCCGCTTGATCAGGCATCTGGCTCAGGGTCCAGGTGAGATGATCGCGACTGGCTGCCAGACCCACCTGCGCCAGCGAACGCTGCAACGTATCGTCAACAGAAGGCTGGGCGTTATCGGGCAACAGTTGCAGCTGCAGGCGGCCATCCGAGTACGTCAGGCGCTGCACGCTACCCGCCAGGAACGGCAAAGCTTCAGCGGCGCTTTTTACCAGTTGTTCGAATCCGCTGTCGGTGCCGGCGGCTGAACCGCTTTCGAGTGCCGCCACCTGCTGCCGGGCCTGTTGCAGAGGATTGAGAATGACCGGCAAGTGAGGAAAGGCCTGGCTGACCCGCTGCACCATACCGGTCTTGAGTTGCTGTCCTCGGGCAGCCTCGCGAGCGGCGTACAGATTCAAGCCCAGCGCCCATACCCCGACAGCCAAACCGCAGCAGACCCATGCTGCGGTCCAGCCCGATGTTTTGACTTTCGCCGCTCCCGTTCCTGCATGCAGGCTCCAGCCGGGTGACGGCCCGCCCAGGAGCAGGCCAGCCGATATTTCCGGGCCTGCCGTGCCCTCGCCGTCCAGCCGGTGCAACTCGCTGCCGTTGGCCAGGTGCACATCAGGGGTCTCGGTCAGACGCGGATGCACGCTGCCTTGACCAGCACTGTGACGTAGCAGCCAGTGCTCATCCCGCAGCACGACACTGACTTGACCCGGTGCAGGCACAGGCAGGCCATAGGGCGCAGGGTAAAGGCCGCGCAATGACAGACGCGACTGACTCAGCAATCGGCTCAGACGTTCCAGCGCAGTTGACGGTAACCAGCCCAGATAAACGGCCCCGTCGGCATAGCGCGGGCTGCTGGCGATGTGCATCAGCTCACTGCCGCCCAGTATCAGTCCCTGGGCGGCTAACAGTGCAGCGCTTCTAACCCGCGACGCAGGCAGCGGCGGCGTTTCGATCCGGGCCAGCAGACTGTCCAGCGGATGCAGAAACGCTTCCACCGACTGCAGTGCGCCGCCCTGCTTCAAGTCCAGCAAACTGCTCAGGCCGCTTTCAACAACCTTGCCCTGGCTGTCCAGCCGGGCGAATAGCAGTGGCGTCTCCGGGTTCAGTTGTTCCAGAGCAGGCAGGGCAATCCGCAACCGGCTCATGCGCCGATCCGTGACCAGATAACACGAGGCACGCTGTCATCGCGCATATACAGCAAGGCCTCCATGCGGGCCTGGCGTCCATCTCTGCGCGCCTCGCCACGGAACACAAACCACTCGCTTGCTACACCGATTTCAAGCCCGTCAGCCGCCTGGGTCGGCACCTGCATGCGAGCGATGATTTCCAGACGGTAGGCAAACCACTGTCCCTTGTCGCGCTCGGCCACCACCGTTTGCGCACTGGGCAATGACAAACCGGGCACCACCGCTGCCAGTACCTCCGCACTCGCTGTATTGCTGTTGACCCAGGTATTGGCTGGCAGAATGCACACGTAGCGTTTCAGCCGCTCCAGTACCTGATCGCTCAAACCCTGCATCCCTTGCAGATCATCCAGGCTGCGCAGTGTCACCGATGATGCCGGGATGGGCTTGCGCATCGCCGAAGAAGTCTCCCGCCCGCTCGCGAATGTCCCGCTGACCGTGCCTGTTACCGGAGTCGAAAAACGTGTGTATGAGCCAAGCACCCGCTGGCTGATGCTCTGGCAGAGAACATCACTGATGGAAATCATCTGACACAAGCGTTCGAAACTGCGCAGTTGACCGATTTCCAGCTGACCATTGCGCAGCAGGTTGCGCAGGTTGAATTTGCCCTGCTGGTCTTCCAGTCGTCCGTGAAAACCTTCTTCAGGTCGATCGGATGGACTCTGGCCTAGGGGCTGCGCCCACGCCTGGCCAGGATGAGTCGCCCGGCTCTTGCGACGTGAATCCCACAACAGCATGCGGCTTGCGTCCAGCCCGGCCATCAGCGCTGCGCTGTTCTGGATACGCGACTGCTCGGCTTCTACCGTGCGAATCATGACGCTCTGACGGGTCAGCATACCGGCAGCGATGACCGCGACAATCGCGACGGTCAGCAGGGCACCGATAATTGCCGAGCCGCCTTGCCTGATTGCGCTTGACGGGTAAGTGCTCAGCGCCATATTCAGAGCTGCCATGAGCCGATATCGGCATTGACACCCTCGCCATCGGGCTGACCGTCGGCACCCAGAGAAAAAAGATCCACCTCGCCATTAACGCCGGGGTTCAGATAATGATAGGGGCGCCCCCACGGATCGTCGGGTAGCCGCTCGATATAGGCGCGCCAGTTGTTTTTGTTGACGTTGACCGGCCGCTCGACCAGAGCTTTGAGGCTCTGAGCCTGATTGGGGTAAGTGCCGTGGTCGAGGCGATAGAGCTTGAGCGCCTGCATCAGCCCTGCGATATCCTGTCGCGCAGCAGCAGCCCGCGCCTGGTCCGGACGATCAAGAACCCTGGGCACCACAACAGCGGCCAGAATGCCGAGAATAACCACCACCACCATGATTTCGATCAGGGTAAAGCCGTCCTGGCCGCGACGGCCTCCAGACCGAGGCTTGACGCGTGCGACATCCATATCCATATCCATATCCTTGATGATCCTCATCTGTCCCGCAGTGTAGACGCCGCAACGGCGTGACACGATAAATCTGCTCAAACCTTATGGTGAGCCATTCATGAATAATCAGATGTTGGTCCGGTGCTATCGTTTTGTTGCCTGTATGGAGCAGGAGGATTTGCCAGGAGGCACCCATGCTGCAACCGCACAAGGAGAAAGGCTTCACCCTGATCGAAGTGTTGGTGGCGCTGTTGATCATCACCGTGGCAATGGCGGCGGCCGTGCGCTTGAGCGGGGTAATGACCTTCAACAACGGTGTGTTGCGCGACCGCGCCATTGCGCTGCTGGAGGCGCAGAACCAACTGGCCGAATTACGCATGATGGCAAGGCTCAGGCCTGGTTTCACAACCCGCAAGTGCGACCAGGGCAGGCTCTCGCTGACCTGTGAACAGACACTCAAAGCCAGTGCAGACGGAATGTTGATGCGGGTCAGTCTGCGAGTATTACAGCGGGACAATAAAGCGCCACCACTGGCCCGCCTCGATACCGTTATAGCGATCCGACGCCCGCCGAAAGAGTCTCCATGAGCGTTTCAACGACGCAGCAGGCTGGGCAACTCCGGCAGGCCCGCCAGGCTGGCGACCTTGAATCGTGTGCGCTCGGTACCCTGCTCGATCACTACTCCATCACTCTCGACAGCCACCAGCCGTACATCCCTGGCGAGCAAATCGCCCGCCAGATAGCTGCGCGGCGGTCTATCGTTGACAGTGAGAATCGCCACAGCGCCTTTGATCCCGGCCATGACCCCGCTGACCTTGATCCGGACCTGAAGCGGCTGGTTGGCGAACCACTGTCGGGCAGGACTGCCGACATCCGCAGCGGGAGCGGCGCTTTCCGGCAAGGGTGCACGTACAGGCTCGGGAGCAAGCAACAGCGACGACCAGAGTGCGATACCCGCCAGTGCTGCAATCAAGGCCGCCGATTGCACCAGGCGCGGCGCTGATAATGGATGAAACGAAAATGCCATGACTGAACCTCCTGTTCGTCTGCCGGAGCAGTCTACATCACTGCATCAGAATGCCTGGCACCCGCTTTGATCAGTATGCAAGCGTCATCAGGGAGCCACCGATCATGAGTATGGACACACAACGGGGTTTTACCCTGATCGAGTTGATGGTGGTTCTGGTCATCATTGGCATCGTCAGCGCAACGGTGGGCATGAGCATCAAACCCGATCCTGCCGCTTTGCTGCGCAAGGACGCTGAACGCCTTGCACATATGCTGCACATCGCACAGGTCGAGGCCAGGGTCGACGGTCGGCCAATCACCTTGCTGGTCGATGGCAAAGGCTTTGGTTTCGCACGACGTGCCGAGCACGGCGTGGGCTACGACCGCTTCATGAACGACCCGCAGCTGCGTTTCAGAGCCTGGGAAACACCCTCCATACGCATCAGCGTAGACCCGGCGCAGCGAGTGGTGTCAGGTCCCGAATGGATCGTCGCACCGCTGCGCATCCAGCTCTCTGACGGTGAACGATCCTTGAGCCTGCAGCGTAGCGCGCTGGGTCAACTGCAGGTGGTCAGCCCTCCATGAATGCAAGGCAAAACGGCTTCACATTACTGGAAGTGATGGTGGCTATCCTGCTGATGATCATCGTCAGCCTGATTGCCTGGCGTGGGTTGGAGAGCATCACTCGCACCGATATCCAGTTACGCGAAAGCACCGGGCACACCGAGTCGGTACTGCGAGCGCTGAACCAGCTGGAGCGCGACGTGGCCATGCGTGCAGGCGTCGAGCTGCAAAAACCGCTGCCTGGCGAAGAAACCGATCCGCAGGCAAAAACGTTGATGCCCATCAGTATTCGCATTGCTGAAAGGAACGGTATGCGCCTTGACGTCATTCGCAGTGCGGCCACGGCCGGGGAAGGACTGCAGCGAATCCGCTGGTGGCTAAAGGACAACAGGCTGTATCGCGCGGCCGCAGACAGCAGCAATCTCTACCCCCTACCCGCTCCCGATGAAGGAATAGCGGTGCTCGACCAAGTCGTCGAGACAAAAATAAGGGTCTGGAGAACTGTCGGAGGCTGGCAACCGCTCGACAGCCACAAGGAAGACAATCCCGACGGGCTGGAAATTGTGCTCACGCTACGTACCCGTAATGGCGACGAGCGCTATCGAAAGGTGCTGGGGCCGCTGAATTAGCGAGCATTGCTTACAGGCGACTGAGGGACGATGGGTTGAATCCATTCTGGCGTCACGTCTTCAAAAAGGCCTGCTTCTACGCCTCAAGACGTCTCAAGCCCCAATGACGCCTTATCACTGCGCTGACCACCGGCTGGGCGTCGACCTGTAACAGCAGCTCATGAAAATCAGGCCGGGTGGTATGCAGATGCTCGCGCGCACCGCCCCATCTGGTCACGATGCAAGCCAGAATCTCAACTGCACCGGGATCATCACAACGCCAGAAGCCTGCATTAGCGAACAGATCCGCAAATGTCTCCCAGTTTTCATGCAACCGCGCACGGGTGCCGGTTTCGAGTAGCGTAGCCTGCGTTTCGTCGGAGCCCGACAGCCAGCGCTGCGGGTAATCGATAATCCCGATGGGGGCGTAGCAGTTGGCGGCGATGTAGACCAGCGCGCGAAGGGCTTGAGCGCGCAGGGCAGGCTTGCTGGGCAGCAGCCCGGATTCGGGATGCTCCAGTCCCAAATGAATCAGAATTGCAGCGCTTTCGGTGAGCACCGTGCCATCGGTCAGGACCAGCGTGGGCACCTGCAGCAATGGGTTGACCCGCCGCAATGCTTCCTTGCCTGGCCCCTCCTCCCACGCGCAGGCCCTGAACAAGGTAAAAGGAACCGAGCAGCGCCAAAGCGCTATCTCGATGGCTGCGGATCCCGAACCCTCTGTGCCAAAAAGCGTGTACATGCCAATGCTCCTTGTCAGGTGCTACATGCTCGGTCCGCGCGGTCACACAGACGCAGGAGCAAACAAATGGGCGTGCATAAAGTCGATGAATACCCGCAGGCGCAGGGAAAGGTGCTTGCTCGATGGCCAGAGCAACCTGAAACTTCCGGTATGCACCGTGTAGTCGGTCAGTATTGGCACCAACTCGCCATTGCGAATGGCCGATGAAATCATGAAGTCCGGCAGGCAGGCAATTCCCAACCCCGCCCGCGCAACATCAACAAGAATTTCCGTCGTGTTGCACACCATCACCTGGGGCAAATCGAGATCATCGGCACCGGCCTCGCGACGTAACGGCCAGTGTTCAAATTTGCCCGAAGAGGGAAACTTGTGCAACAGACAGGCGTGCCGACTCAAGTCTGCTGGATGTTGAGGTGTCCCGCGCCTGGCAAAATAGTCCGGAGCGCCGACGATTTTCAATTGAAAGCCCCCCATCCGCCTCGACATAAGGCCCGAGTCGCCAGGGTCTCCCGTGCGCAGGACGATATCAAAGCCTTCCTCGATGATATCGACCATGCGGTCGGAAAAATCGATGTCCAGTTCGATATCGGGATAGGTGCGCATGAACTCGATGATAACCGGCATGACCAGGCCGCTGACCAAGGGCAGGCTGATGCGCAATCTGCCTCTGGGCAGATCCCTGGCATTGCTCAACTCCATTTCTGCCGTTTCAAGCTCCGACAGAATACGGCGACAGCGCTCCAGAAATATCGAGCCCTCCAGGGTCATGGCAATACTGCGCGTACTGCGATGAAAAAGCCTGACACCCAGGCCCTCTTCCAGACGGCCGATACTCTTGCCTACCCCCGACGATGAAATACCCAGCCGCTTTCCAGCCTGGGTAAAACTCCGTGTTTCCGCGACCAGAACAAACACCGCAATGCTACCGAGCGATTCCAATACCCACTCCTATTAAGGACAGCCCTGTCCTATACCTTCGGAACATAAGCCTGTTTTTGTTTGCAGACGCAACCCCTAATCTCCCGACAGGGCAACTGCCCTTGGATAAACGCGTGCAATGCACCGAAAACTGCGCACGCTTCACAGGGAAATTGCACATGACTTCAGCAAGCCAGGTTCAAGCATCGTCTGCTACCAGACGCTGGGGACAATTGTTTGCCGCCTGCCTGACAGGCATCCTGATTCCGTTGTGCTTCACTGGCCCTGCCGTGGTTCTGCCCTCGATAAACAAGGCGCTGGGCGGATCAGCCGTCGAGCTCACGTGGGTCATCAACGCTTACATCCTGACTTACGGCAGCGCCATGATGGCCGCTGGAAGCCTGACGGATATCTACGGCAGGAAACGCGTATGGCTGATCGGACTGGCGATATTCGTGCTGTCCACCTTCGCCATTCCGATGGCCTCATCCGTCGTGCAGATTGATGTACTTCGCCTGATTCAGGGGCTGGGCGGTGCAGCAGCGTTCGCTGGCGCAATGTCATCGCTTGCCCAGACCTTCCATGGGGCTGACCGCACCCGAGTGTTCAGCCTGCTCGGTACCACGTTCGGGATAGGCCTGGCTTTCGGCCCTCTTGCGGCAGGCTCGCTGGTCGACTCGGCTGGCTGGAAATGGTCATTCCACGCAACGGCTCTTATTGGGGTTGCGGGATTCTTTCTGGTGCTTTTCAGCGCTACAGAATCCAGAGACCCTAATGCCACTGGCATGGACTGGCCGGGCGCTATCAGCTTTACCGCGGCACTGACGCTGTTCACTTACGCAATCCTGCTCGCCCCTGAAGACGGCTGGACCCATCCACTGGTCTTGGGCGGGATCGTCGGTTCACTGTTGCTGTTCTGGATCTTCATTGCAGTGGAACGGCGCGTGGCCAGACCCATGCTCGATCTGTCGTTATTCAAGAGCGCGCGCTTTGTCGGCGTGCAGATTCTTGCGGCCAGTCCGGCATTTTTCTTTGTCGTGCTGATCATCATGTTGCCAGCACGCTTCATTGGTATCGACGGACTCAGCGCGCTGGAAACCGGACAGATGATGACCGCACTGGCCGCGCCCCTGCTGATCGTACCGATGCTTGCCGCACAACTGGCACGTCGCTTTACCTCCGGGCTGCTGTCCGGTATCGGTCTGCTGCTGGTGGCTGTCGGCCTGCTGTGGCTCGCGCTGGCGCTGGACAGCGGAGCAATCAAAACCGCCTTGCTGCCGATGGCCTTGATCGGCATCGGCATCGGTCTGCCCTGGGGGCTGATGGATGGCATGGCGATCAGTGTGGTTGAAAAGGAACGCGCCGGTATGGCTACCGGCATCTTCAATGCCGTGCGCGTTTCTGCCGACGGCATAGCCATTGCGATCGCAGGCGCACTGCTGGCCACGTTCATTCAGTGGGGCCTGTTCGATGCCCTGACGGGTGTCGCGCCTGATGTGGTGACAAACGCTGCCAACCGCGCCGCATTGGGCGATCTGCAGAATGCGATCAGCCTACTGCCCGGTCAGGCAGAACTGCTGCACCAACAGTACGCCACCGCGTTCCGCAATCTGCTGTTCATTCTCAGCGCCGCCACCGTGCTGACGGCAGTGGCAGTCTTTGTCCTGCTCGGTCGCGTGCGCGCTCATGACGAGCCGCCACTTGAGCCATCCGACACGCTTGATCTGGCGGGAGAGGCCAAGTGAGTCCACATGAAATGACCAGCACACAGCGGCATCCTGCCTTTGCAAAGGTGTTCGCACCGGGCCATCTCACCTTCGGTCTGATTGCGCCGCTGGAGGGCTATCCCGACGCAGCAGCGCCGACCATGAAAAATCACATTGCCCTCGCAAAACAGGCCGACAAAGCCGGTTTTGCAGCACTCTGGCTGAGGGACGTACCGCTTCTCGACCCGGGTTTTGGCGACGCAGGCCAGATATTCGACCCTTTCGTGTATGCAGCACTGCTTGCTGCGGTGACCACACAAATCTGCATCGGTACAGCCGGCATCGTACTGACGCTGCGCAATCCGCTGATGGTCGCCAAACAGGCCTGCAGCGTTGATGTGTTGCTGGAGGGACGCTTCCTGCTGGGGGTGTCGACGGGTGACCGGCCCAGCGAATACCCTGCATTCGGCGAGAATTTCGACACACGCGCAGAGCGTTTCAGAGAGGGTGTCGAGATGCTGCACGCGGTGACCGAGCACTCTTTTCCGGCCTTCACATCGCGCCACTACGGGAAACTCAATGGCACGCTGGACCTACTGCCAAAACCTTTTTTCGGGCGACTGCCTATGATCGCCATCGGCCGCTGTCAGCAGGACATCAAATGGCTGACCAACCATATGGACGGCTGGATATGGCATCAGAGTGGCTTCAATACCTTGCCCGACGTGATCAATCATTGGCGCGATGCCAATGAGCAGAAACGGTTCAAGCCCTACGGTTATGCGACGTTCTTTGATCTGGAGGACAACAAGGACGCACCCATGAAAGTCGGCCGTGGCATCAGTACCGGGCGCAACGCCCTCATCGAGCTGTGGCAGCGTCAACGGGAACAGGGGGTTTCGCATGTTGCGCTGAACCTGAAACCACTGAGACGTCCGGCCACGGAAGTGTTACAGGAGCTGGAAGAGTATGTGCTGCCGTATTTCCCGACCCGACGCAGTGAGCATGCCTGAGCGAGTATTTCACCTGCACGGCCACTGTCGGCAAAGGATCTAGCAGGGAAGAACGACATAAAACCGACCTGGGAGGTCATCATGCGCACTGAAAAAGCTTATCCGATAAAACCTAACCCGATGCGCAGCAGCCGCAACAAGATGCAGCTGGGTGTTTTCTCCACTAACACCGAGGGCGGCTGCACCGTCACCAATGCGCCGGAACGCCTTCGCGGAGACGATTGGGCAGGTAATCTGGAAATCGCCCGGGTGGCCGACGATGCGGGGTTTGAAGCCTTCATACCGGTAGGCCGCTGGAAAGGTTTTGGCGGCACCAATAACACCGGCGGTGTCTGTTTCGAAACCTACACCTGGGCTGCCGGTATTGCCGCCCTGACCAACCAGATTGCCGTGTTCACCACATCGCACCTGCCCACGGTTCATCCGCTGTTTGCAGCCAAGCAGGCGGTGACCATCGATCACATCAGCAGCGGGCGCTTCGGGCTGAATATTCTGTGCGGCTGGTACGGCGCGGAAATGCGCATGTTCAACGGCGAGATGATGGAACACGACAAACGCTACGACTACGCAGAAGAGTGGCTGCACATTGCAAAAAATGCCTGGGAGCAGAAAAAACCGTTCGACTTCAAAGGTGAGTATTTCAACATCTGCGCTGCTATCTCGCAGCCCCAACCCCTCAACACCCCCTATCTGATCAATGCCGGCGGGTCGCCGCGCGGCAAACTGTTTTGCGCCAAACACTGTGATGCGGCCTTCCTGATCGTCAAACACCTGGACGGTGAAGACGCCGTGCGTCAGCAGATTGCATCCTACAAGGACCTGGCGAAGCAGGAGTTCGACCGCGATATAAAGATATGGTGTTACGGCTATGTGGTGCAGAAGGACACGCAAGAACAAGCGGACGAATACCTGGACCATTACGCCAACCAGCTGGGTGACGATGAGGGCTGCGATATCATCACCCGCGAGCTGGGCATTCAGACCGGTATTTTCACTCCGGAAGACGCGGTTCGTTTTCGCTTTCATTTCAAGGCAGGGTTTGCAGGCGTGCCGCTGGTAGGTACTCCGGAGCAGATCGTGGAACTGTTCAAGAAATACTCTGACTGGGGGATCGATGGCATCGCACTGACATGGCTGGATTACCACGAAGGCATAAAGGATTTCGTCAGAGAAACACTGCCATTGATGGAACAGGCGGGCCTGCGCGAAGCAATCACTGTCGAGACAATCACTCCGAGAGTAGCCGCCGAGGTAGCCTGATGATGAGGACGCCCTGGCGTAGTTAGCCAGGGAGTCCTACCCGAACGGTTTAAATGGCCAACATGCGTTGTGGATTCAAAAGCGTCATCTCGGCACGGCGCTCGCAACTCAAACCGAACGCGTCGAACCACTGCCCGCTCATCGACAGCCACTCGTGCACGTCGATCTGACTGGTCTGCCCAAGGTCCGAGCTGTAGACCACATTGGGAACATGACTCAACACCTTGGTGAAATCCTGCCGGTCCTGATAGCCCAACAAGTAGGTCAGCGCCGTCTGTTCGATGTAGACCGAGGGTTCACTGCCAATCACCGCAAGCTCGGCTGCTTTCAGACCGGTCAACGGGTTGGCAGGCTGATTGAGCATCAGCCTTGGCACACCGATGCGCAGTGACTCCTCGATCAGCATCCTGACTTCATCGGCGTCGGCATGCCCTGTCGAGATGACCAGCGGATAGTCACGGGCCATTTTGAGAATATCCAGCGTCTGCGGTGTAAGACGTCCGTTCTGCGCTGTCACTCTGGCAGGCTTGATGGGCTTTTCGCGCAACAGAGGATGGCTCAGGTTGCGGGCCAGCGTGCTGGTATGCGTTCTGCCCGTGACGGTTGGCAAGTGCACAATGAAACGTCCAGGTTCATCGCCGCGCAAACACAGACTGCGCTCGACCACGCGGTAGTCGATGCCGCCAGCGATTTCGTTCAGAACCACTGAACCGCTGACCGGAAAACCCTGATTGCGTGCTTCCCATGCCTGGGCCGCCGTGCAACCCAGGTGATTTTTCAATACGACCCGGCCCTGCACCGCCGCGTAGCGCCTGCCCGCCTCTATCGCGCCATGACGGCGAATGAACGCATCAGGATTGGCGTGGTAATGCACATCAATGAAGCGTGGCTCCTCGATCTGGCTCATTGCACACACTCTGCACTGGCGATCAGAAATGTGTCGATGCTCTCCAGCACCCGGTCCAGATCATCCGCCAGCGGACGCATCCCGCCATCCGGCACACACAGTGAGCGTTGTTTGTAGCCGTTGGTACGCAGCACATGACCCGCCCCCACCAGTTGCGACTTCCCGCCAAACACGCTCAGCACACGCCCTTTGTAATCGAGCAGGCACTCACTGATATCCAAACCACTCAGTAGCCGGAACCCCAGGGTCAGACGCTGCCCCTGGGTTGAAAGCGTTGCGTCATTCTCGCTGCCGGGCCAGTGCTCGTGTTTCTCGCCTTCAGGCAATACCAGATCGTCCAGCAGGCGTTTGGCTTGCTCGACATGCCCTTGTTCTGCCAGATCCGCCATACGTCCCAGCCTGGAATCCAGCAGCGCATCGGCTTTGGCGGGAGAAGAAAGCAGCAACAACGCAGGTGTCGAACGCAGTAATGAAGTGCCTGCCAATGCCTGTACCAACGCACCACCCAAGGCCACGCCGACGAGTACATCCGGCACACCCCAAGGCTCTAGCGCGCTGCCCCAGCGCTCGGTAAACCCGTCAAAGTCTTCACCCGCCTTGACCGGCAGGGACAGGGCATCAAAAACCGTAACCTGATAACCCGCCGCAGTGAAATGCTCGATCAGCGGTTTGGCGAAGCCACCCGCGTCCCAGACCGGCATCACCGGTGAAAGAATGAATACGCTTGATTGCCCGACACCGAAGGTCTGGCAGGTGATGCAATGACTCATGGCTTTTGCTCCTGCAAAAATGACAAGACCCGCTGTTTCGAGCGGGTCCGGTCGTTGATCCATCCTGACGGGTCAGCGGGTCGTGCGCAGACGTTCAACACTGGTGGCATAGCCGCGCAGGGTTGATTCGATAATCAGTTGTGCGGGCAGCACCTCCTTGATCAGGTCCGCGACTTCACCCGCCCAGATGGCCCTGATACTCACATCATCGGCCGCCAGTGCAGCTTCATAGTCCAGGCGCAGTTGACCGGCCGACGCAGCGAAAGCCTGCTCTTCACCCACCCAGCTATCGGAAAAGTCATTGCCGATCACTCGTCCGCTGTAGCCCTGCGGCCAGTCGATGCCGCGTACCTCATCGAAGATCCGGGTTCGCACCGTATCGCTCGCAACAGCCTGCACCAGGCGCTGTTTTACCCGTTCGGAAGGCAGTGCCTCCTGCGAAGCCAGAAAGCGCGTCCCCATCATCACGCCATCCATGCCGAGCGCAAGCGCAGCGGCCATGCCACGCCCATCGGCAATCCCGCCAGCACCGATAAGCACAACATCGTCACCCACCGCGTCGCGAACTGCCGGAAACAGCGGCAATGACGAACGCCGCAAACTGTGACCACCCGCTTCAGCCCCTTGCACGATCAGCGCATCGGCACCGGCGTCCAGCGCATAAAGCGCCTGTTCGACGTCATGCACCTGAACGATGACTTTGGCATTGGCCTGTTGAATGGGCCGGACGAAAGGACGTACATCACCAAACGACAACGCAACCACTGCCGGGCGGTACTCGAGAGCCAACTGAAGCAATTCGAACTGCTTCGCTACGGTAAACATGACCAGGCCCACACCCCATGGTTGCTGCACGTCCTGCATCATCTCCAGTTCACGCGCCATCCATTGCGGATCGCCGTAACTGGCACCCACCAAACCCAGACCACCGGCCCGGGAAACTGCGGCCGCCAGACGCCCTCCGGACGCCCCACCCATCGGTGCCAGAATCAGAGGATGTTCAATTCCAAGAAGAGAAGTCAGTGCTGTATTGATCGTGGCCATCGCCTGATACCTGTGAAAATCCGAGTGAATGTCAGACGAAGGCGACGTCTAAGCAGCCTTCGTCTGCAGCTAATGGATCAACCCGCTTTTTGTAATGCAATTTCAGGGGTGATGTACTCGGCCACGTTATAGAGGTGGTATTCCCAGGTACCGGTTTCCTTTAACCGGGAGTATCGCGATAGAAACTCTTCGTCGGTAAACAGCGACTCAAACTGACTACGATCACTCCATTGCGCCTGATTGATGACGGTCTTGCCGTCCGTGCTCTTCATCAACCGGCTCCATTTGAATGCACTGTAAGTCCGTGCGACATAACTGACCGTTTCTTCGAGAATCTCGATAGCCAGATCCTGAGCACCTTCATTGACCTGCACAACATTGATCAGATACACCGCCTTGTCATCGGTGACGGAGTGAGCGTCGAACAATTCCATTTTCATAATCAGTTCCATTTATAAAAAGAAGTATAAGAACACGTAGTCAAGCCAGAAGCGGTGTTGAAGCCGCCGGTTTACCGTCTTGCCAGAGCAGCGGTGAAATCACCTCGGCCACTGCCGTTTTCTCGACCAGACCGATAATGATCTCGTGAGTGCCGCAGGTCATTCGTTGGGTCACCGAACAGAAAAGCGTCGCCTGGGCGGTACGCAGATAAGGCACCCCCTGGTCCTGCTGCCAGTCTCCGCTTTCAAACCGCGCAGGCCCGTTGACTGCTCCGCCAAACACGCTGACCAGTTCGGCCTGCCCGGTTTGCAACAGATTGACCGAGAACTTTCCCCGCTCAAGCAAAGGCAGGTAAACACTGGCGCTGTGATTGATGCACACCAGAATGGACGGCGGGTCACTGCATACCGAACTGACGGCAGTGGCTGCCATACCGTAAGGCGTGCCCTCATGTTCGGTTGCCACAAGGGTGACGGTCGACGTCAGGCGGCGCATGGCTTTCTTGAAGGCAGCGATATCAATGTCGGGAGACTCGAGTGCGCTGTGTCGAGTGTGAGGTTCTGGCACATTTGCGTGTGCTGCCAATCGGGAAGCCTGATTCATGGCCGTTCTCCCATGCTGACTTTTTCAGCGTCCGTCAGCCAGGGCTGGTCGTAACGATAGGTGCTGCGGGCATTCTCCAGTGTCGAGCCCGTGGATATGGCCTCGATAATGCTGCGCTCAGTCTGCTCGACCGCCTGAGCACGGCGTACAACCTCGGCGGCCAGTTGCTGTGGAATAACCACGCAACCACTGCCATCACAGACCAGAAGATCACCGGGCCGGACAGTAACCCCATCAATGACCACAGGCACTTGTACCGCTTTGAGTTGTGCGCGGTTCTTGGCTGACTGCATGAAACGCCCACGACTGAACAACGGATAGTTGCACCTGATAACGGTATCGATATCACGTGCCACGCCATCGATAACAGTGCCTTTGATGCCATTGGCCAAGGCGAAGTGGGTCATGATATCGCCCCATACCGTGCAGTCATGACGCCCGGCGTTGGAGGAAACAATCACCGCGCCGCAAGGCACCTGATCGATGTAGTTGGCCGCCCCCTTGAAGGTTGTTGGCGCATCGACCGCTTCGTACTGCACGGTGAACGCAACACCGACACAACGAGTGCCCGGCACTTGCGAAACAATACCCGGCAGCCCTCCATTGATCCCGAGACTGTCCAGTGCATCAGACAGCGAAGCGGTATCCAGATGTTCACATGCGTCCAGCACGGTTTGCGTAATTGCCACCGTTTCAAAGTGCACTGACATAACGTTCTCCCTGAACTGAGGCCTGTTCGGCGCGGTAGCCGACAGAGCTGGCCTGCAACTCGATGCACTGCAGGACAATCGCTTCGCCCACCTGGTCAGTGGTGTGGGAACCGCCAAGGTCGTAACTGCGAACGCCAGATTGTGAAACCAGGCTGACGGCGCGGGTAATAAATGCCGCCTGGGCCGGGTATCCCAAATGTTCCAGCATCAGTGCAATGGCCATGAACATTGCGCTGGGGTTGGCCTTGTTCAACCCCGCATGAGCAGGCGCACTGCCATGTACAGGTTCGAAGTAAGCACCTGAATTACCAAAGTTGCCGCTGGGCGCAAAACCCAGGCCACCCATTACGCCAGCGCCCAGATCGGAAAGGATGTCGCCGAACATGTTCTCGGCAACAATCACCCCGAAGCGTTCAGGCCGTTGCACCATCCACAAGGCAACCGCATCGACATTTTCGATGACACCGATTATGTCCGGATAACGCTGTGCAATTTCTTCAAAAATACCCCGTGCAAACGCACTGCTGTGTCGCAGCACCATCGGCTTGTCGACAAACGTGACCCGGGTGAAGGTGTTCTTGCGCGCGTAATCGAATGCGTATTCAAAAATACGAGTCAAACCACTGCGCGTCTGCAGGCGCAACGTGACGGTCGCATCCTCCTGCCCTTCCCGCTGCCACGGCGCGCCAAGTGCTTCGCGCTCTTCAAGCAAGGGCACCAGCGCATCCGGGACATGCCCGAAGTCCAGCCCCGCATAAAGACCTTCGGTGTTTTCTCTGATCACGACAAAGCGAAATCTGTCTTCACCGGTCATGTCAGTAACCGGGCGTACATTGGCGTACAGGTCCAGGTTCTGCCTGAGCTGAATGACCGGGCTGACGTAGCGGCGGTTCTGGCCCTGAAGTGCCAGGGGCAGCTCTGCTTCCGCCTCTGCCAGCGGCTTGCTGGTTATTGCCCCCAGCAACGTTGCGTCACAGCTGGCCATGACTTCCCAAGTCTGGGCAGGAACCGTTTCACCCTCGCGCTTCCAGCATTCCCAGCCGATATCCGCCGGTATCAGATCAAACGGCAGGTGCAACGCAGCAATCACCGGAAGCGCCGCTTCCATAACCTCAATGCCGATACCGTCGCCGGGCAGAATGCATATACGCTTGCGGGATATGTGAGCGGTCATAGCGCAACTCCTTTTACGCCTTTCGAAATGTCGCTGAAGATATTCGACAACGCCGCTCGCGGAGCAAGGCGCGCCACTTTGTCCTGTTGATGCATGACCTCGATCGCTCGGTACTCGGAGGTCAATTGAAACCGTTCAAGGGTGTCTGCCACCCGCTGACTGACATCGTAGGGGAAGTTGTAAGTGCCCAGAATGATATCCATCAGCGGGCTGGGCATATTGTTATGCGGTATCGAGTTGGCTGTGACAGCGGACAATTCGATCACCTTGACCAGGTCAAAACCGTGGCTGACGCCTATACGCTCCAGATAAGCCACCAGCATGCTCAAGTGAAGATTCCCGGCGCCTTTACCCATGCCGCAGATGGACGTGTCGATGTATTCAGCACCGGCCTCGATAGCCGCCGATGCATTCGCCAGCGCCAGCGACAGATTGTTATGGGCGTGAAACCCCAGTGGCACCAGCAACCGGCTTGCGAGGCGACTGAACAGCCGATGCACATCGGCTGGCAGCATATGACCGTTGGAATCCGCACAACAGATGATGTCCGCACCGGCACCCTCTGCACGAGCGGCCGTATCGAGCACGGCTCCCGGCGTCTGCGATGTCACATGCGTTACATTGGCGCTGACACTGAAGCCGTGATCCCGGGCCAGTGACAAGGTCGCCAGCCCTTCATCCAGTTGATCGCGGCGCAGACAGACGCGGATCATCGAAACACCCTGCTCCTTGAGCATGGCGAAGTCATCTGCCGTGATGTTTTTCGGGTGAACCATCACTGCCAGCTCAATGCGTCCATCGGCGGCCTGCGCAATGTTCTCAATAAAGCGTGCGCCTACATCACTGGTCAGCCCGTGCTCGCCCTTCGGCGCAAATGATCCCTTGCAGTAACCAATTTCACAGAGGTCGACGCCTGCATCCGCCAGGCCTGAAGTAATAGCCCGAGCCTGGTCTTCCGTGAAGTTGAAGTTGTTTCGATAACCACCGTCACGCAATGTAACGTCGAGAATCTTTATGTCGGCCATGAGAATCTCCGGCTGTCCTTAGGGTGTAAACAGGGTGCTTGAGATGATCTTGCCACTGCCTTTATTCTTGTCGTTATCCAACAGCGCCGCACCTGCAAACATTGCCGAGCCGACACCTGAACGTCTCGGAGTTTCGAATCATTAACTTCTTAACTCGACATTGATCCTCGTCAAAATCGACCGCATTGTAAATTGTCGATATTTGATCAGGGGATGGGAATTTTTTCACCGTCACCTTATTTGTCTGCCGAAATAACGACTTCTGGCACTGGCCCGACTAGCGATAACAGCTTTCTACATAATTCATCGCGGCCTGAATGGAAGCCACCGCGCGCAAGTCTTCATGCACGCCCAGCCAGACATCAACCTCCAGCGGTGCCGACAGCTCTACCCGGCACAGACGAGAGTTCGCCTCTACCGCAAAACTTGGAAGCAAGGCAATGCCCACACCGGTTTCCGCGGCACGAATTTGCAGTTCTACTGTTTTGGCTTCCAGCACGAAGGGGCGTTCACCGACAATATTTCTGAGCCAACCGTTCTGACTATCGCTCATCAGCTCATTGTCGTAGGCAATAAACTCATAGTGCTCCGGGTGCCGCTCCTCCAGATAAAAACGTGCGCAATAAAATGAGAATGAGGCGGTACCGATACGTCGTGCGACGATGCCACTTTCAACCGGTCTGGAAAACCGTATGCACAAGTCAGACTGGCAACTGGATAACGACGAATACTGATGATCCCCCAACAAGCGCAGCACAATGCCGGGGTGCATGGCACGAAACGCCCCCAGTTGCGGCACCAGCTTCTCAACTGCCACCGATGGCGGCGCGCTGATGGTCACTTCCACACCCTGCGCTACCTGCGCGGCAACAGCGAGACGGCCAATGGCCTGGGTCTGCGCCTCGATCTGCCGCCCGATAGCCGCCAGACGCCGCCCTTCATCAGTCAACTCGTACAACCGCTTGCGACGGTCGACAAGCTTTACATTCAGGGATTTTTCCAGCGAAGCGATACGCCGCGAAACAGTAGCGTGCTCCACACCCAGCACCCTGGCAGCGCCGCTCAAGGAACGGATGGCGGAAAACATCACAAAGTAATGCAAGTCCTCCCAGTCAAAACAGACTTTCGGTTTTCTGAACAGGTTATTAACGTCAAGGGAAACTGATCCATCCAATGGAGTCATTGTCATTCAAGTCATGTCCTTATACGGTTCGCGCGAATAAAAGTCTTCATTACGTATCGACGATGAGTAGTGGCCGACGTGCAGAACGATAAGGATAATGCTGATAACTTCCTCAGGCCCGAAGAGCGAGCGGGTGCCACTGGGTAGTTTAGATTATTGGCGGGTGGGTATTACGGAGAGGGGTTCGGATGATTTGGGACGGGGGTGTCCGGAATGGGCTTTTGCTAGGTGAACACTCTTAAACATAGGTAAGGCAGAATCATTTCAGGCACTGGAATTGATCACATTAACTTATCAAAGCATACTCACCCACTTATACGACTTAGAGATCTGTGCATATGTGGTAGCCACTTTATAAAGAACGCTCATTCCTAGCAAGCCAAGGTTAAGCACCTAACGCCTCGACACCGAAGAACAAAAAGTCCTGAAATACGAGATGATAGATACTACTCATCAACTCAAAGCCTATATTTAATTATCAGTCCAACCACCTCATCAGCTTTATCTGGCTCTTTATCAGCAAAGGCAAGCAAGGACTCCTTTAGGGCTTCGCGAACAACTTTAGCTTCATAGCATCTAGTCACAGGCTCTATTCCACTAAAATTGAAATCAGCCGAGAAGCAGTAGCAATCATTACCGTCTGCATCTCTCAGGCACTCAAACTCCCAACCTGGATCCCCTGTAAGTCCGTTGCCCGAGGTAAGAAAATCTTTTAAGAACTTATTCAAGTCAACATCAGAATAATATTCAACAACAAAAAATAGCACCCAAAACAACAAGTCTCTTTCATCTCCCGGAAGCCTCCCCCACTTCACTTAACGATACCTATCGGAAAAGCCGTCGGAACATACATTTGCTCACCTCTAATATTTACTGGAAACTGAAATCTCACTTTACCCACAACAACCTCCTGCAATGCATTGCCTGTTAGCTGATACTGGAGCAATGCTTTATAAGCGGCTTCATTAGCCATATTCGGCATATCAGGATATACTTTCGGGTCATACACCGTCTTCACTGTGTCCCTTGTAGATTTTGGCAGCTGATATTCTACTTTATAAATCCCAGGTGCAACTTCGACTTTCGATGAAATAGCCCCTGAAGACTCAGTCAGTTCCTTCATAAAAATTTCCATATTATGTCTTCCCGATTTCCCTGAGCGTGTCGCATCTACAAGATGATCTTTCAGGTCAGTTCGAACAACACCACGACCAACAAAATCTGCATCTGGTAAAAGATTATCTGCTAGCCCAAGGTTGCTACTGCCTTTCACGCTCCCTTTAGCCTGAACCCACTTCCCTCCAACCCACTTGACCGCAAATCCACCAATCTCTGCAGTGATCAAACCACTGACGACGTCAAATATCAACCCACCCGCCTGCTGGTCGGATTGCGCCAGTAATTTATCCCCTGCACGCTCAAGTCCTTGAGCCGGTATAGGGCTGGTCGCCCAATCTACCCCAGAGCCTGCCGCGGACTAAATATTTTGACCAATCCCTACCACCGTGTAGTACGGGCGACTAGCAAAATTTACGGCGCTGGCAGCAGCCTTAGTAGGCCATTCCAAGGCCTGATTGACACTGACAAGGCCCCGTTCGGAAAGCATATAACCCAAAGTTTTCGCAGGGGCGTACCCATCAAATTTGACCTGACTCTGATCTACACCTTTGCTGGCAAAATAATCGTCGAACAGAGCCTTATTGTATTCGCCCAGAGTCCAGCCGCCATCTTTAAAAGATTGGAGCTGAATTGCACGTTTACGCTCTTTCAGTTCGTAGTCTCGTGCCTTGTCCAGTTCATCCGTTTCACGAGTGACATTCGCTTGGCAAGCACCAACGTCACCACCAGCCGTCGCATAGGCAGCCCGAGCCTTATCAGCATCCCGAATCTCAGCGTGTGATAGCCAGTTGTACCGGGTAGCATTAGCGGAGAGGTACAGCGTTGTTTGGTCATCAGCCCCCCTGTCTGGCAATATTCTCGCCTAAATGAGTGTCCGAATTCATTAGACCACTACAAATTCTCAAGACGCTCAACCCGGTATGTAAGGTTTAAAGTCTTCAATACTTTTTCTCTTCTCCTCCAGAAGAGACACAACAAACTGGGAATCAAACTCCACAAGAAATTCGATCGCGTCATATATCTTCCATCGATGAACTTCTGGGTTATCAATTATCGACATGAGATAACTCTTAATGAGCGGGAGATATTCAAAATAATGCTCGCGCTTTATAAATGATAACACATCGATTATCTCGAAAGGATTGCTAGCTGCCAACTCTATTATTTTGGACAGCAGGGGATAAACCTCCGCTCTTGCTACGTCTTTTTTCCCCGCGCCAGCCATATTGGCATAAAACATAACCACGGCCATAAGAACCTGGCGAAAAGTATCATCGTACCCATGCAACCTATGAGGATAGACATTAGCTATAATAGTAGACTTTTTCTCGACAAACTCCTTCAATACACTAAACCCCTCAAAAACCCCCCAACTGGCCAACAACCTCGCAGCCAAGAATTTTACTACTTCATCATCTGCGTTACGAAGCAGATGAATTACTGCGTCCATTCTTTCTTGTGGAATATCTTCTAAATCCAAGTCACCCGCATCAGCAGCATAATCTGCGCCTTCTGGAATATTGCTAAGCAAAAAATTTATTTTATGGTCCACAATAAACACCTGCTTATCGATAAATTTATATAAGTGACTGGAACGCAATCTTTGATCAGACACTCACCATCGCGAACAGTATTACCCAGATCAGACTCTGCCCCTAGCTAAAGAAATTTTATTTTTTGGCGAAGGGTTAATAATATATTTTTCACGTGCTGCATTTACTCTCGCTTGCAGCTCAGCTACGACTTCAAGATTTGTCAAAATTCTCGTATCAAGCAAACAGGTGTTTGAATACTACCGGTACCATCTTGATTTGGAGGCACCAATTCCGCATCTTCATTTATGTGCGCCTTCGGTTTACCGTTACTTCCGATCTGCGAAGAGAAATCATCATCGCTGCGCACTACGACATTATCATCTAAAGCCTTTGAACCTGCATCAATCTGTCTATCTACCAGTGCTTCACCGCTTTTTTCAAGCCGGAAAGGTATGCTTTCGTTTGTCGACGTGCTCCGCGTCAGAAAATGCCATACATTTCATCGAAAACTCAGCAGCTGTTTTCGATAAACTTTTCCAAAACGGTAGATTTTTCAGAGCTTTGTCACGCTAAAAAATCATCAAAATCGCTTCCAACTTTAGAAGCTTTATACTTCAAAGCCTTTAAGCCAATCATTCCTTAAAATCAAATCTTTCGGCCAAAAATTTCTTGAAAATCATTCGCTAAATCACGAATTCCCATATCAGGATTAAGGCTGAAAAGCTGATCCCTAGTGACCGTCAGCGATAAAAACACCTCCTCAATCACTTTGTAATCGATTTCCTTTTCATAGTACCTCTCAACTAAAGACTCATATGGCTTGCATCCACCCACTAAAAAACCTAATAACGGATATTCCTCAAGATTATTAGGAGACGCGCTCCAGCCTGACTGCTCGACGCCTCGCCAAAAAAACAAACTTGCATTATCATTAGAAAAAGCAGGCTCATCTTTGAATTTTTCAAAAGCCTTAGGAATTAAACTCAAGTGCTCAAATGCGTTAGATAACGCTGAAGAAAATAGAACCTTTCCTGCAGCGCCTTCATTAGTAAAGTGTAAAAAAAACTCGCCACCTGAGCCGTCTCTCATCGACGCCATCATTTCTCTCTCATTCCCATCCCAATTAGAGTTGAATGAAAAATACCTATACTCCCACTCAGGCATGATTATGGCATCCAGGAGTGCCAAGCCTTGGGCTGCGCATTTAACACGATCAATAGATGGCAGATCGCTTACATCCCGTATGGAGTTATTCATCTATTATCCTCTGATTATCAGATTTAGCTCTATTTTCTTGCCGAGACAAGATTTGAAGATTTGAACTGCAGTTACTCCCGTCGCAACTTTTCGGCTTTACATGATAAAACTGCCACTCGTTAAGATATGGAGTTACTCCACACTGGCTTTTTTGCGGTCGAACTAATTCTACACCACTGGCATCTGATCTAACCACACCATCGTTCGCTGCCTTATTCAACTCCAGCACCTCTTGCTTTTGTCGCAATGTAAAATCTTTACCGGGCCCAACATTCGGTGGATTCTCAATACTTGAATAATCAACTTTTGCAGGAGCTCTCGCTTTTTGCGCCCCGGATTCGATAACCGGGTTGCTCAAATCAACATGATTTTCTACCAGTGCTTCACCGCTTTTTTCAAGCCGGTTTGACGCTTTCGCAAGCACCCTGCGGAATGAGCCCCCCCATTAGAAGCCGCCAAACTAGCAATTATCATACCAAGATCAACTGTTTGTTCGGGCGTTAGCTTTAACGTCGCCTGGAGTCTCTCAGCTATGGCTTGCGCGCTAGCACCGGTCGTCGCAACTGCCAAGGTCTCCTGAAACTCCAGGTTCTCATTGATCAGGATCTGCAGCGTGTCCTTGGCATACTTAGAACCATCACCCAAATTGAAAGGTCGGCTACCGTGTTAGCAACATCCCTTGAGGACGGTTTACACAGAGAAACGTCGAACCTGCAATTGATGATCGCTTCAAGCGTTTGATCTTCGCTCACTTTTTTGTAAGCGGCCACAATCGAATCGCACTCGGCAGGGGCACATTTCCTTAACTTTTCGGCTGCCTCTTTCAACTGGTTATGGGCAAGGTAGTTGTACTGCGTACTGTTAGCCGTCACCATCGCCGCTGCCGATGCATCCCCGCCCATTGCAGCAGCAGTCAGAGCACCGATCAACTGCGAGGCAGTCATCAGCTTGCTGACACCTGCCTGGTTCAGTTTCTCCTTGCTGACGATGGCGTTAGAAACGGCACCTCCAGCTTCATCTGATTATCGGTAACTACGCCCCCCACAAGCATGCCGCAGTGAAAGCCTAGACGGCGAATCATCCACGTTTTCATATTCATTTAACACTAACCCCCAGCTCCTGAATGAACATGGTCGAGTGCTTCTTTCGAAACATCACCGTGTACATGCGCGACGGCAGCTTTGCCTCCGTGGGCAAGTTAGAACGCCAACGTTCGTGGCGTTACGCAATACTCAGCCGACCCGGTACGCTTGGAACGCAAAGGGAGAGGATATTTTGAAAAATATCCAACGTGTGTGTGAGGTGCTTAAAGCTGCGAAAGAAAAATAAGCTATTTCGAAAAAAGAACACTAGCAGCAGCTTTCTTCGTCGCTTAGAAAATCTCTAACGCATGCCATTGTATGGATCTGAAACCGAAGGCCCTAGCTCAGATAGAGCAAGTGAAACCTCATTGAAAACTTCCAACGACACCCCTTGTGGTGAAAGCGAGCCAAGGAAGTGACTTACGTCCTCAAGCCCTAATCTCACCATAATATTAATCACATTTTCAGCCATATCTAGATCATAGCCATCCCATAATGATATCAAGCATCGTTCGACTCGCCCCCTAATACCAACCTCTATAACGCTATAAGTATGCCATTGCCTATCACTTAGCTCCAATAAACACCTTACAAAATCAGACCTATCTACATCGCCAGACTCAAGACCTTCTAACAACTCTCTAAATTCAGAATCAAGCTCGCTATTAGTCATAGTCTCTGGCAACGCAGCGTAGTAAGCAAAATTTTTCATGTCTAGAGATCCACCGGTATATGCGTAGAGTTGGAGGGCTTTCTATACAGCAAACCATCTTGCCCCAGCATCTAAACTCTAACTAGTACAAACTCCATCAAAATACCACTACCACTCATGCTTTCAATAATTGCTCGACTCGCGCCTATCGACTTCAAAGCGAAATCCATTTTATTTAATGAAGAGGAAAAGTCAACAATACAATCCATGTCTGGAATTCTCTTATTTCCCTTGACTTTAAAACTCTCAATACCAAGAATTGTAATATTGTTATTTTTGCAGTAGTCGACCAGCCTAACTCCATCGCCAACATCAAACAAAGAAATGCCACTCCACATCAATGTAGGTGTAATAGGTAAATCCTCAACGGATACTTCAACTGTAATCAGTCCCATGGTGCAATCCACTCAGGATCTTTTTTATTGGAGGTTTCCCACCAGAACCAGCTAATTCTCCTGTCGCTTTTGCACCAGCTAATCAAGCGAGAATGATGAGAAGTAAAACGATAACTTTTTATCCTCAAGATCACTCAGTTGATAACGCATCCTATCGAAGCCAGAATCCAGCTTATTAACATTCATGTGCATCAGCTGAGTTAATCCGCCGCCAAAATCACGGGACGTAAATTGGCTAATATCAATGAACCTGATACTCACCACATCGGTCCCTACCTTTTCAGAGGCCGAGATCGATAAGGATAAATCATAAACCATCCCGTCAACATTCAGCTGAATACTAATCGCATGCAGACAGTTGTGAGCAACAAGCAATTCATTCAATTCCGGAAGACTAATCATTATTGATCCTCGTCTCTTTCCCATTGGAGCCATAGCCTGGACCATATTCATAGGTATGCGTGTGGGCGTCTGAATGATATTCCGCAGGCTTTTCTTGGTTTCCATATCCGTGATTAGTGTAATCCGTTCTTTTAACCTGCCGGCCATACTGGTCGTATTCGATCACAGATTCTTCCAGTTTTCCAGTCGCGGGGTTGTACCTCTCCTGTGTCACACTCCCTATTCCAGGATGCAGGATTTCCCACCAGTGTCGCATCAGTAGCAATAGAGCAGTTGACACAGTTATGAGTTCGACCCGCTTCTGGATAACCCGGATTGACCTTCTTTATTTATCCGGCAGTTTGATCGGCCACACTTGTCGCTTTTGCACCGTTTCAACCCGGCAACAGGACGTTGCTTCTTATTAAATCACACACTAGAAAGCTTCCACAGTATCGCGTAAGGCAGCTCATCATCAACAATATCATGCAAGCGAAAATAATAAACAGCCAATGAACTTTCTAAGCCCTTATGAACAAATGAACCATCAGACATAACACGATAAGAGGCGTACTCCATAAACTTGTCCGAACCAAGAGAGCTAAGAGAATTTTTAATCTGACTATAGGTCCCCCCCGCCCCAACTGGAAGCAATTCAGGCGGCGGCCGGCATACGGCCATGTCATGATCTTCAACATCCCTGTAGTAGGCTCTTCTAAATGCAGGCTCACTGCAGGCCCAGTAGAGGGATAGCAAACGAAGTTTTTCCTCACCCTCATCAGAAAAAGCGTCAGCTAAAAAATACTGATCGTCTGAAATTTTGTATGCGCCGTCGTCCATAGCGATAACGCATTGCTCCCGCACATCAACGGCGTCCCCAACCTTCGACTTGCACAGCGATGACCATTCTTTCATCTTAAATACCTCAGTTGAGTCCTTACCCGCCGTATCACTGCGCACCACCACATCGCCTGCACCCACGGTGCCTCGGACGATCTGTTCACGATCCTTGTTGTAGTTCCAGCCCTCGACGCTCCAACCGTTTTTCTGGTCATCGCCTTTGCTTACCTGAGTCGAGTCCTGCGTGGTACTGCCGCTGGTACCGTACGAGCCACCAACGCTCAGGTAGTAACCGTGTTCCTTGTCCTTGCCCGCGATGTCGCTGTAACCCAGTGTGTTGGTATCCAGCTTGAGATTGCCGCTGTCGGAGGCGATCAGTGCGCCGTCGAGCTGGGTGTGGTTCTCGGTGCGGATGTCGACCTTGTCTTTGGCCGTGATGCGGGTCTGTTCCTCGATCCAGTTCTTGGAGCCGTTGGTCTGACCGTACCCGACCGAGCCATTGACGCTGCCGCCAAAGCCAGCCACGACGGTTGCGCTGAGGTCGAATTCCTTGCCGTCGACTTTCCCGGTGTCCGGCAGGGATGTGACGTTCAGGTCGCGACCTACACGTCCGACGACATCGTTGCCACGCAGCGTGGCTCCGGCAATGTTGGTGTCCTGACCGCTGGTGAAACCGAGCTGATTACCGGCATACAGGTAAACTTCCTGCTGCTGTTTGCCTTCGCGCTCCAGGTCGCCCTTGCCAATATTGACGCTGGCGTAAACACCGAAACCTTCTGGGCCGATGGCGATATCGGCTTCTCCGCCGACATTTTTTCGGGTGTTCTCGATGAAGCTATTGTTCTGGGCTGCCTTGCAAACCTTAACAGTCTCTCGCCAACTATACATGATGCGTAATCATCAAACTTAAGACAATTGATAAAAAGTAACTATCGGCCCATAATCTTGGTCTGTAATTGAAATATCTACAGAAAATTTTCTTTCTGGAAACTTATCTTTCAGGACAAGCCTCCAAGACAGTGCAAGCACGTTTGCCAATTGTTCAAATATACGGTCATCAATATCACCTGAGCATGAATCGAACACATCGTATAAATGAGTATGATTTAACATTTTCTCTGTTGCTTGAAGATCACCATTAAAGTGCTTCAACCAAGAAACAAAAATATCAGCATCATATTTCCCTTCTAAGAAAACCCCCTCTTGAACAACAACAAAATCAGGAAATAGAAGTTTGCATGACAATAATAAATCCTCAGGATTGCATACATTGCTTATGTATGAGAATTCGTCAATTTTATCTTTATCAACCCACCCATCCTTCCAAGCCTCATATCGCGCCAACCCAACGAAAGGAGAAAGTGTATTAACTTTTATCATGGTATCTCATCCAAATTGGCGGGACGTGGTGCGGATTTAGTCGAAGGCGATTGAACTCTAACAGTTCCATCAGGCAATGTATTTCTTCCGTACTCTATTACATGTGGAGTAGGCACATTTGCATGGGCTGCGCCAGTTACATCTACTCGTTTAACGATCAGCCCCTCTGAATCATATACGGCATAGCTTGTGATATTACCTTGATTATCTGCCCTGTAGACAGTTCCCTTGGATGGCCCGCCATCGTTTTTGAAGCGCCCGCTCACCTGAGTAGCATGCTCAAGTGGCCCACCTGCAAGATCCTTTGCGTTACGAGGTCCGGAGGGTGATTCCGCAGCTTTTCCAGCACCGCCTTTCGCCTCACCACCACCTTTAACAACATCCGCTCCAACACCCCTGTCAGTCCCGGTATAGTTCTTCCAGTCCGGGTGATAAGGATCAGCCTTCATCTCGGCTGAGATAGTCCTAGACTTGGCTACAGATTTACCGCTTACCAGCATACCAGTCAAGATGCCGGCTGTAAGCACTCCGCCACCGATCAGGTAGGCACCGGTGTTGTCATCCTTGTTAATCTTCTCGCCTTCCATGGCATTGGCAACCTGCTCTCCCAGTACTTCACCGTACTCAGCCAGCCTTTGTCCAATATTCTGACCCAAGGGCGTCTCGGAAACTGCGTTGAAAACCGCCAGTTGCACAAGACCTTTAGGCCCCTGCGCCACTGCCACCAACACACTCACAGCCTCCTGCTGATCTGGATGCTCCTGGATGTATTGGTTGATCGAAGCCATCGATCGCAGTGTGTCTTGAGCAGCAGTAAGTTTTTCTGCGTCACTCGCATTCACAGGAGTGGCAGGTAACTCGATTGATCCTGGGCTATTAGGCTTGTTGTCCGTCTGAAGTGTCTGATCAAGAGCTCCGAGCGATGTCAGGTCGATCCCGGCGAGGCGTGCAATTTCGGCCACAACCTTTTCCTGAAACGCAGGGTCGGCCATCGTATTCATCGCCTGGCTGCGCGTCATTCCACCCTGAAGCAACGAGTCCATGGTGTTTTCAGCAAAATCAGCACCCATCAGACTGGCGGCCCCTGCATCCATCTTGCAGCCCAGCGTGCTCTCGATTTTGTTGACTGCGCGCGTCAGACCTCGGGTGGCCTCTTCGTAGTTCTGTTTGGCGGTTTCGTTGTAAGTCAGGAGTTGGTTTGCCCACTGAGTAGCAGTGACTATCGGCTGGCTGGCTGCCTCCAACGAACTCTTCGTCACATACAAATCAGTCCGGTGCTCGTCATCACGCGTGATCTCGTATGCCTTGTCGACATCACGATTCAAGCCCGCTGTTGAGTCCTTACCCACCGTGTCACTGCGCACCACCACATCGCCTGCGCCCACGGTGCCCCGGACGATCTGCTCACGATCCTTGTTGTAGTTCCAGCCCTCGACGCTCCAACCGTTTTTCTGGTCATCGCCTTTGCCTACCTGAGTCGAGTCCTGCGTGGTACTGCCGCTGTTACCGTACGAGCCACCAACGTTCAGGTAGTAACCGTGCTCTTTATCCTTGCCTGCGATGTCGCTGTAGCCCAGCGTGTTGGTGTCCAGCTTGAGGTTGCCGCTATCGGAAGCGATCAACGCGCCGTCGAGTTGGGTGTGGTTCTCGGTGCGGATGTCGACCTTGTCTTTGGCCGTGATGCGGGTCTGTTCCTCGATCCAGTTTTTGGAGCCGTTGGTCTGACCGTACCCGACCGAGCCGCTGACGCTGCCGCCAAAGCCGACCACGACAGTTGCGCTGAGGTCGAATTCCTTGCCTTCGACTTTCCCGGTGTCCGGCAGGGATGTGACGTTCAGGTCGCGACCTACACGTCCGACGACATCCTTGCCACGCAACGTGGCACCGGCAATGTTGGTATCCTGACCGCTGGTAAAACCGAGCTGATTACCGGCGTACAGGTAAGCTTCCTGCTGCTGTTTGCCCTCGCGCTCCAGGTCGCCTTTGCCGATATTGACGCTGGCGTAAACACCGAAACCTCCTGGGCCGATAGCGATCCCGGCTTCACCGCCGGCATTTTTTCGGGTGTTCTCGGTGGAGCTGTCGTTCTGGGCTGCCTTGATGTTGAGGGTGTTGCCGGCATTCAGACTGATGTTCCGCTCTGCCTGGGCCTGCGTGCCGATCAGGTTTAGGTCATTGCTGGCCTTGAGGTTGACGTCACGACCTGCCTGCAACGTAGTAACGGTCGAGGCCTCCTGACTCTGATCACCCTTGGCGATGCCGCTGCTGCCGCCCACGCCGATTTTGAGCCCGCCACTGCTGCTGCCGTGGATACCACTCCAGCTTTTCTGCTCGCTGGTTTCCTGGCTGTAGCTGCCTTTGGCGGCATCAAGCGTGACATCCCGGCCTTTGATGTTTATGTCGCGGCCAGCCTGCAATTGGCCACCGCTGATCTGAACATCATTGCTCGCAGAAATGTTCAGGTTGTTGCCTGCGTCCAGCGTCGAGGCGCGGTTGGTCGTTTCGACCACTTGCTGGCTGGTGCCCTGCTTGCTGTTACCGAACTTTCCATCGCCCGTCGGGCCAGACAGGAACTGCGAGGTGCTGTCTACTGCCTTGAGCGTGCTCGATCCCTTGCTCGTGGCGTCCTCACCCTTGCCTGCGCCGCTGATGGCGTCCTTGGTGCTGCCATAGTTGTGATCAATGCTCGCACTCAGGCCATTGCGTGAGTTTTCACGTTGTTGTTCAACTGTCCTGGATTCACGTGCGGCATCAATCTTGATGTTGCGCCCGGCAGTCAGATTGATGTCATTGAGCGCCTGAAGGTCAGAACCTACCTGATTGATGTCGCGCTTGGCGTTGACCGTGAGGTCTTCACCCGCGCGGACCTGGCTGGCGGCAGCGCTCTGTTGCTCAAGGCGGTTGTTTTCCTTGGTGCGATCAACGCCTGCGAAGAACGTCACGCCATTGGCGTTGGAAGACACGCCAATGCCAGACTGCCTTTTCTTCTCCCAGTCCTGATTGGAGTTGGTGCTCTGTGCGGCCAGAATGTTGACGTCCTGACCCGCATTCAGACTGACGTTTGCACCTGCGTTGACGCTGCTGCCGATAACATTGATGTCGCGCTCGGTCTGCAGACTTACATTGCCTGCAGCATTGATCTGGCTGCCTACACTGGTGCTGCTCTGCGCTTGGCCACCAGCTTCTTTAGCCGATGAGATGGACAGGAATCCGCCAGACACTGAAAGACCGGTTTTCTTCTTGTACTCGTCGCTGTGGCTGGAGGCTTCGTCGTTGGCAGAGAGCAGATTGATGTCGCCGGTTTTATCCAACAGCCCGGCTCGGAGGTCCACATCATTGCCTGCGCCGATGTTGCTGGCACGCAGTGTGATGTCCTTGCCTGAAGCCACTACCACATCGTTGCCGGCATTCAGCTCACTGGCGACTTGGGTAGAGCTGGTCTTCAGCTCGCTTTTTCCACTTTTGGACACGCCAAAAGAGCCGGATTTACTTTTCTGGCTGTAAGCACCCTGCTCATCGACACCCGAGAGTACGGTCACATCGTTAGTGGCGCCGAGAATCAGGTCATTGCCTGCCGAAAGACGGCTGCCAATGACACTGACGTCATGCCCACCGTTGATGCTGACGCTGCCGTCAGCAGCCTTGGTGGTATTGATGGTGAGGTCTTGCCCTGCATTGATGACCGACGCTATGTTGCTGCTGTCGTAGCCTTCCTGCTGTTTGCTGCTACTGCGTCCGAACGAACCCTTGCTCTTTTTGGCATAGAAGTACGAGCTTTCGTCCTGAGCTGATGCAATGGTCAAATCTTGCGCAGCATCAAGAGCAACGTTGCTGCCCGCATTGATGCGGCTGGCGATGATGTCGAGATTCTGCCCTGCCTGCAAAGCCACACTGCCGCCCGCTTTCAGGTCCGCAGACACCTGGCTGACATGATCTTCCTGCTCGGTCACCTTCTTGCTCTTGCCGTAAGAATGCTGTTCATCAGCCGCCGAGGACAGGGTCAGGTTTTCCGTCGCGGCCATCGCGATGTCGCGCTTGGCGTCGATGCTGCTGGCGATCACGTTGATGTCGCGGCCGGCCTGGGCCGTCAGGTCGCGTCCGGCGCTGACTGTGGAGCCCAGTTGCGTGATGCTGGAATTACTGGAGTTCACGCCGCGTGTCTGGCCGTTCTCGGTCTGGGCCGAGTCGATAGCGACGTCACGGCCCGCGGAAATGCTCAAATCACGACCAGCCTGCAATACGCTGCCGGTGTTTTTCACGTCACGACCCGCTTGCAGGGTCATGTCGTTAGCCGCTTCGATACGTGCCGCGCTGTCAGCGAAATCCTTACGCCAGGTCGCATCATCCGCAGCGCTCTGATGGCTGGTCACCGTGCGTTCGTTGATGACATCGCCGCGCAGGGCGGTCAGTGTCACATCACGTCCGGCGATAATGCCCCCGGATTTGTTGATCAGGTCGTTACCTGCCAGCAAGTCCAGACGGTTGCCAGCTTCTATCAGGCCGCTGTTGACCAGGTCATTTCCAGCGGCAGCCGACAGGTTGTTGGCCGCACGCAAGGTGCCGACGTTGTCGAGGTTTTGCCCGGCAATCAGCGAGACGTCGTTACCGGCAATCAATGCCCCGGTCGGACCAAGGCGATTATCGGCCTGAGCCAGATACAGCACTGGCACCAGCACTTTCTCGCCATTCACTTCGTGCTCTTCGAGCCAGACGATGTCGTGGGTCAGTGCAGCGACCTGTTGTGCACTCAGCGACACACCCACCGCCAGGTTCAACTGCTGCTTGCTGGCGATGGCGTTGTTCATCAGGTACTTGAACTGCGCCTCGTTGGAGGTCTGACCGTCGATAAACGCCTGACCGGTTCTGGCCACAACGGCTTGCTGAACAAGGCGTTGTTCTTACAAGCCGTCACCCAGACGCTTGGCGCTGACTTCCGGGTCGTAACCCAAGCCTGCGAGCAGGTAATCCGAACTCATGAACTGCTTGAGTTCGGTGAGCACCGGGTTGGTTTCGATCAGGTATTTCTGTGGTTTGGAAACGAAGTTGCTGCTGGGCAACCCTTCTACTCTGGTCACCGTTTGCGCTGCGGCAGAAACGACCGGCGTGATCGCGCTGGCCTGTGCCACTGAGTGCTGGAGCCGATGATAGGGCTATTCTGCGTAACCATCGAGTCGCAGTTACAGGACTGCCCTGAGCAAACTGGCAGCATAGCACCGCCACCGGAGACCATTTATCTCTTTTCCAAGCATACATCCATGTATCTAAATCCGTCTCAGATGCCTTATAAAGATCTGAGTCATCGCTAGCAACTCTCTACTTAGGACTTCTACCGCCAAATGTGCCCCACAATATTGGAAGCCTTACAATAAATCCACGAACAACCACTAAACACTTAAAGAACATTTTTCCAACGCTCATTCAGAATACTTTAAAGTACCTTACTTAATGTAAGACTGAAATATTCCACCGCCTTCATCTACATGAAGTCGCCTGCATTTCGGACAGCGATAAACTGTGCTCACCCCTAGAGCTATCACATCATAGAACTCATCTTCAGATACATTTCCACGCGAAATTAAGATACCTAAATCATCAATTATCCTTTGTCCTTTCTGAAATCAAACTCAACTCCACCTCAGAAGCCCTATTGGACAAGTTTATTACACGCTCACATACACAGGAAAATTTTGACACTGAAATTGCCCTCCTCCGGATCGATTATAGCGAATAATAGAGCCGTCAGACTTCTGGAAAAATATTGTTTTTATGCTCTGAGCATTCGACTTACCCCACATTTTAGCAGCTATTGAAGACATATCTGAGCTGGATATATCCGCTTGAACGAGTACACCTCTTGCTTGATCTGCCTTTTTTCAATATTTTTAACTATGCTTGAAGGGGACAAATTTTGAGGGGTGTAAACATCAACCGCTCCTAATCCGGAAATATTCAAATCGGCAGTCCGCTGCCCCTGAACACCTTTTGACGATGCTGTGTCGACCAGCTACCTAAAAGCCAACAGAAAATTCGTTGCGCAGATGCTCGATGCCTTGATCGCTCAGGCAACGACCAAGGCGAGCAGCGAAGGAAGGAAGATTTTGCAGTAAGCAGATAAAACAACACCGGCGCGAGGCAGGTGTTGGGAGAATGTCATCACTGTACAGTCAACTTAACTCAATTGATTTCAGCTGCCCCTCTCCGTCGCACAAAATAACAACCGTACCGTAAGGGCAATCAAGAGTTATCACTTTATCCTTGTACTCATCATCAACAACCCCAGATGCCCTTCGAGTAGAGCTATCGAAACTAATCTCAGCTAACAGGATGACCCTCGCGCGGCGACCGTCACGCTGACTGATGGTGGCTGATCGTGTGCGACGGCTCAGCTCGGCACTTTCTTCAGGACTCAGGACGATATCTTGTGCGCTCATTTCTTCGCCTCCAACGGTGTAATCAACGAGCAAGCATAGACGATTTCACAGAGCATTATTTTTGCGAAAGCGCACTAGTGCCACACTCATAAAATCAAATAAAGCCACTCTTATCTATTCTCACAGAAAAACTTAAAGGTAGCATATGGATAATATCTTTAACATCCTGCGGCAAAGAACTAAACTCCCTGTTTTTTTTTGGCCTAGCAATTAATTTGTACCCCCCATCATTACTAACATCGTAGCTCAATAGACCTCTCCTTGCCATATCGACAAACGATAGCAAGTAACGCTCACGTTGAGCGTCACCGCTAAACGTAGGTAGATTCTCCTCAATCACGTCAAAATCGGCGCTATCATCTACAGAAATAAAATAATTATAAATAGCCTCGTTTTTTGATATTGACTTTCTTACGGCGAACGGTACGAGACCTCGCCCTCCAGTTGTAAAGTGCGCTAAAAATCCATCTTGACAAGAGGCAAACCAATCCAAATCGTTTACCTCTAAAAACTCATCATCCATTTCCATTACTCAGCTCCAAATATACTAGTGCAATTATCGCAACGAGGAACTACCTCCCCCGTCCTAGGACGAATTGCCGGAGTAAATTTAATATCTTTCAACTTTAGACCAGGATTGCTTAAAAGCAATTCATTCGCAGCTCTAAACTCAGCACAGCGACCCAACGTATTACCGCAAGCGGTCTTGACCCCTAAACCACCTAAACTTTCAGCATACGCAGCCAACTCAGGTGCAATCACATCCGGGACAGCACCGCTGGATGTCGTTACTATTTTCCCTGTTAGAGGATCCACAGCACCAATTACAGTTGGCGGCTTGTATTTACCGAAAGTCGCAATGTAATCGGCTAGCTGCTGACCAGCGTCTTCAAGTAGTTTACCAGTATCTACCTCCGCCTTTGCGTCATCAGTTTTTTGATACGAAGCATCTAGGGCAGTGCCCGGCTGGTTACCCGCCAGATCAGACTCTTTACGCGTCTGATCAACACTATCACCAACTTTTTGAGGCTGTGCATCCAGCGCCGCACCGGACTGTTTACCTGCCAGATCAGACCCTTTAGGCGTCTGAGCAATGCCATCAAGCTCGGCCTTCCCGGCAGCTACCGCGCCAGCATCAACAATACCAGCAGCCGCCGCACGCTTAGCCAACAACGCCCTTAGTACCGCAGGTGCACCGGTCAACGCAAGCGCTGCGTCCAGATCCCAGGTAACACGATCAACTCCGCCCGACAATACACCTGAAACCCGTTGCACCAGATCATCAAGCTCGCCTTGGCTACTCGATACCTTGGCCAGCTCTCTTAGGTAAATCGCAGCGTTTTTATCGCCAAACTGCTCTTGCCAAGCAGCAGGAACGACTGAGGGTTCATCAGCCCAGTTATTGGCGCCACTTTGCGACCATTGGGAGGCGGTGTTAAATAAGCCAGCATCCTTGAACTGACTGGTGGTCGACTGGAACGCATGTACCGCTTCACCATCTGCAATGATCGTACTGCCGTCGTCCCAAGTCAGCACGATGTTCTGTGCAGCGAGGCGTCCAACGCTTGTCTTCGCAATCAGCAGCTCTTCTGCAAAGCGTGCGCCCTCTGGGTTACCTGCTCCGTAGCTAGTCAGCAGAGCCTGTAGACGAGCATTTTCTTTTGCGTCCAGTTCTGCACTGGATGCAAGCAAGAGAAGATCACCCCAAGATACACTGGACGAGGGTTTACCCAAACGACTTTCGAGGGCCTTGGCTTCCTCAGTCAAGACTCGCTTTTCTGTACTGTGAAGCAGCCGATTATAGGACGTAGCACTACCGGCCACCCACGATCCTGTCTGTAAGCTTTTGCCGTCGCCACCTTGAGCAGAAGCAGCCAACACCCCAATCAGCTGGGAATTCATGATCAGCAACTTGCTCCGCTGATCTTTATCCATCTTGCTGTACTGGTTAGCCAGCGAATCTACCAGCGCTTCGTTTACCCCTCCAGCGAGCGCGCCAGTCTTGAAATCACCCCCTGCTGCCTCTGCTGCGAGGCCACCCATTATGGCGTGTAGGGCTATTTTGGCCGCGCCGCTTTCAGGGAGCTTATTGACATCACTGAAGGTGCCTACCCAGTTGAAGCCAACCGCTGCGAAGGTATTAGCCAAACTGCTGCGTAATGCGTCGCTGAATTGACTGTCGCCACCCAAGGCACGATCCACTATGGTCGATGTCGTGTTCTGGAGGACTTGGTTCGCGGCAAAACGGCCAGCTCCTTCAATCGAAGACAGTCCACTACTAGTTACTACCTTGCCGCCGTTTGGCAGAGCGCCGGACGTGCCAGTGTGAGTACTTGTCCACTGATCATAAGCGGCAGCCGTTAGGCCAGCCGTAATACCTGAAACGGCATAGCCGCGAACGGCGTCCTTGGACGTGACGTCCTTGACGACTTTTCCAAGGTTTCCACGGTTGTTGATGGTACTGATGGCAGCATTGCTGGCAGCACCTGTTGCGACCGCCGTCAGTGCTACGTTTGCCCAGCCCGCTGCGACTGTTGATCCAACCGCCGCACCGCCTGCCACTGCCGAGGCAGATGCCGTACCAGCTGCCGCCATAGCGGTGCCCGAACCGAGAGTCGCGCCGGCTCCGATCAAGCCACTGGCGAGGCCTGCGGTAAAGTACGTCACCAATATTGCTATAACCAGTTGTGCCCCGGCGCCTAATCCAGAATTGCTGTACTTGAATGACTCATGTGCTTCTTTGACTTGACGCCAATCCACATCACCGCGCTGCTCAGCATCCTTAAGCCACGCCAGTTGCGGGTCGGCCTTGACCATTGCATCAATAGTCTGGCTAACGCTTTGCTGGTCGACTTGTTTGATGTCGATTTTCAAGCCTTCAACAGCGCGGATCGCTACTTCACCTTTGGCCACCAGCTCACTCTGGCGCAGGGTTTCGTCGGTGTTTCCCTTGCCTTTACTCGAATTCCAGGCAAGGTCACTTTTGCTCTTCTCATGACTCTCCTGATGCAGGTCCTTCACGCCCTCAAACGTAACTGCACCACCACTTTCAATCGTCAGGTCCTTACCGCTCTCCAGCTTCGCAGCTTGATATTTCTGATCGCCCCCACTCGCCAGCAAAAGATCTCCACCGGTGGTAATTTCACTACCAATGTTTTTCACATCAGTAACTTCGTCTCGCTTGGTTTTCTTCGCCCCAAAACTCCCCTTCTTCTTTTTGTCATACAGCGAATAATCACTGTCCTGCGCCGCCAAAATGTCCAGATTCTCACCAGCAACCAGATACGCCTCTTTCCCGGCTGTAATACGGCTGGAGATCACGGCGAGGTTCTGGCCAGCCTGCAAGGCAACGCTGCCTCCCGCTTCAAGATCGGCGGCAACCTGGCTGACGTGGTCTTCCTGACGGGTCAGTTTTTTGCTTTTCGACAGGGAGTGCTCTTCGTCCGCCGCGGAGCTGATGGTGAGGTTTTCGGTCGCGGCCATGGCGATGTCGCGTTTGGCATCGATCTGGCTGGCGATGACGGAGATGTCGCGTCCAGCCTGAACGGTCAGGTCGCGTCCGGAACTGGCGGTGGAGCCCAGTTGGGTGATGTCGCTGCTGTTGTGTTTGCTGTCCGAGAACAGGCTGTTGGTGACTTCGGTCGGGGCGATGGTGACGTCGCGTCCGGCCTGGATGGTCATGTCACGACCGCTTTCCAGCACACTGCCTTTGTTGATGACGTCGCGGCCTGCCGAGATGCTCATGTCGTTGGCGGCTTCGATGCGCGCGGCGCTGTCGGCGAATTCGTTATGGCGCTGACCGCGTGCGCTGTTGTCCATCGAGGTGATGCTGCGTTCGTTGATCACATCGCCATTGATCGCGGTCAGTGATACATCGCGACCTTTGATGATGCCCCCAGCGGTGTTGATCAGGTCATTACCCGCGAGCAGATCGAGCCGGTTGCCGGCTTCTATCAGGCCGGCGTTGACAAGATTGTTACCGGCAACTGCTGACAGGTTATTGGCCGCATGCAAGGTGCCAACGTTGTCGAGGTTTTGCCCAGCGATCAGTGAGACATCGTTACCGGCAATCAATGCGCCGGTCGGGCCAAGACGACCGTCGGCCTGGGCCAGATAAAGTACCGGCACCAGCACTGTCTCGCCGTTCACTTCGTGCTCTTCGAGCCAGACGATGTCGTGGGTCAGTGCTGCGACTTGCTGTGAACTCAGCGATACGCCGACAGCCAGGTTCAGTTGCTGTTTGCTGGCGATGGCGTTGTTCATCAGATACTTGAACTGGGCCTCATTGGAGGTTTGTCCGTCGATGAAGGCCTGACCAGTGCGGGCCACGACTGCCTGCTGAACGAGGCGCTGTTCATACAAGCCGTCGCCCAGGCGCTTGGCGCTGACTTCCGGGTCGTAGCCCAGACCTGCAAGCAGGTAATCCGAACTCATGAATTGCTTGAGTTCGGTGAGGACCGGGTTGGTTTCGATCAGGTATTTTTGCGGTTTGGAAACGAAGTTACTGCTGGGCAGGCCCTGCACTCGGGTAACGGTTTGTGCTGCGGCAGCAGCGACCGGGCTACTAACCGTTGCAGTTACCGGGCGGCCCTGAGCGTCGGTTACAACCTGACCGGCACTGTTGATACGCGAGCCCTGCACCATGCCGGCATTCTGGGCCGCCGAACTACCTGATCCTGTGGCAGTTATGACCGGAAGACCTGTCGAACCTGCATTTTGCACAGGCAGCAAAACACCACTTCCCTGATTACCCGTCGCTATACCGGTGACGCTATCGACGCTGGCTACACCTGTGGAATCAGACGTATGGCCTGGTAGTACAAATCCGCCAATAGGCGAGGCACTTGGCGCGCTGGCGTCGAAGGAGGATGCATTGGCGCTTACGCCCGTGCTTTGCCGTGTAACCGAAGCAAGCTGACGAGTAGCGTTGGATATCTGGCCTACCGAACCGATCTGGATGGTGCTTGCCTGCGCATCAGAAACGGTTTGCTCGCGTTGAGCGACGGAGACCGCTGCGCTGCCCATGGTCCAGCTTTGAGGCAGGCCGATGGGTTGGGCAACAGCGGCTGCGGTACCGGTCTGGCCGCTCAGACGGAACAGTCCGTTCTGGCCGGTGGGCAGGCTGAAACCTGGCAGGCTTAGTGGGTTGACTTGTTGCTGGGCCAGATCCGGGGGTAGCTGGGCGTTGATTCTAATGACTGTGGTACTAACACCAGAAACGCTTGTATTTTGTACTTTGCTGGCACCCGCGCTGACTATGTAATCTTGATGGATAACGCTGTTTTGCAATTCTTGGGTAGCAGTGATGGACACATTTCCGCCGGCCTGAATTACCGCTGAGCGACCCGAGTTGCCGGAGCCGTCTATTGCCACTTCGACATCGCTGAGCAGATTCATTTTAAGGATCGCCGACGGTAACTGCAACAAATTCGAAGGGTCATACTGTGAGGTAGGGATTTTTCCTTCCTCATACCCAGTGTATATCGGCGGACCGAAATAATCGCCATAGACCTTGCCCGTCTCCACATCTTTCAAAGTCATGAACGAATAAGTATGGTCTATCTCGCGACCACCTTTGTAATATAAATCCCAGCGAGGTTTTCCTAATCTAATATCACCATCAGGCCCCACAAAATATACATTTGGAAAATTTGGATTATTACGTTGGTTATAGTCGAAAACCGTCGACGGAACCCCCTCTTGAGGGTCTGCCGCTGTATACGTTCTGGTTCTTTCAATGGATCCGCTAACCGCGCCTATATTTTTTAAACTGTTTGACTGGATGGAAATATTTCCGCCGACACTGACAGTGCTTTTTGCGTTCAGGAAAGTTCCGCCTGAGAAGATAAAATCTGATCCTGCACCGATGAGTGAAGAGGCAGTGGAGTCGCTATCTTGCCCCCCTTGAAACGTCTCTCTTGCAATATAGTTAAATTTATACTTGTACTTACTGTCAAAAGCTATAGCTTCCACCGCAATAAAGCCGGACACCAACGTTCGGCCAACCGCAAAATTACTCTCCGAGCCGCCACCCTCTGTACGGTTTTCGAAGTTATCGGCATTGATCGTAAGTTTCCCGCTGCTCTCGATCGAACCGGATATATTCAGTACTTGATTCGCTTGCCGCCTATTAAGACCCTGAAAGGCAACGTCGCCGAGCGCGTACACACTACCTTGTTGGTTGATAAAACTGGTTGAGTTCGACGCAAAGTCTGCGCCGCTGAATATCAGGCCCTTATTGACGACGCTCGGCGTGTTGATAGTGAGCTTTTGTCGAGAGCCTAGGGTGCCGTCGTTTGTCAGTCCGCCTGCGGTGACAATAAGATCCGCGGCCGAGGTCAGCTGCCCTTTGTTCTCCAATATCCCATCAATATCAATGTAAGTTCGTCCACCCCCAGCCAGGCTGGCAGGCGCGGTCAAAGTCAGGCGATTAGCCTTCAGGTCAAAAGCGCCCAGGCTGGTCGCCCGCCCACTTCCTGAATAAGCTCCCCCCAAGGTCAAGCTCATCGTTCCATCACTGCCCAGCAACCCATCATTCGTCCAGTTCCCGCCACTCCCACTGAACGAATTCGACGCCAGCAACTGCCCGCCCGCCGTCTGATTCAAGGTGCCGACATTCACCGTCAATCGCCCGGCCTGAATAACGCTGCTGTTGGTCCAGTTGTCAGCCGTCAGCGTCAAACCACCACGGGTAACAATGCTGCCGCCAGCATTGGTGACGTTGGCCGTAGAAATATTAAACGTGCCATTACCCGTATGCAGCAGCGAACCGCCACCATTGAGGAAGTTGCCAGCGTTGAGAGTCAGGTCGCTGTTGGCGCTTTCCAGAGTGCCGTTGCGGTTGTCGAACAGGTTGCCGATCTGGAAGTTTGTGGCACCGCCACCGCCCAGCGCACGCAGTTGTCCGGTCTGGTTGTCCAGACTGGCAGCGGTCACGGCCAGGGTGCTGTCGCTTTCGATGATGCCGAGGCGGTTGTTCAGCGCCCCGCTCAGGTTCAGCTCGACCTGGCCACCAGCGATCTGGCCGTCGTTGTCGCCGCTGTTGTCGAAGTTGCCACCGTTGACCCGCACCAGGCCTTTGGCGTACAGGCCGCCGTTGCGGTTGTCGAAGCCGGGGGTAGTAATCAGCGCTTCGCCGGTGCGTGCGGAGACTCGCCCGCCGTAGTTGTCGAAGCCGCCCAGCGCGGTCAGGTTGAGGCGTTGCGCCTGGATGACACCGCCCTGGCGATTGGCGTCATAGCCATTTTTCAGCACGCCGGCCAGTTTCGCGGTGAACAGACCTTGCAGGCTGGACAGTACTCCGCCCTGACTGTAGAGGTTGGCGCCGGTCAGGTTCAGGTCGCCGCCCTGGGCGATGATCCGGCCGTTCTGGTTGTCGACGGTATCAGCGACATCGACAACCAGTGCGCCGACGCTCTGGACCGCGCC